>NZ_BAAHWU010000081.1:0-7238 GCF_054601275.1 Dysgonomonas reticulitermitis
TCGATGTGGATCTCAGTTCAACCGCACAGGCCAAATTCAAGCTGACAAGCGTACGGCTCTATAATTATAACGACCAGGGCCAGGTCGCGCCCGATGACGCGAACTGGAACAGCGGAACCTCCATCGCAACGGCCCCTACCGTTCCCGCAACGGCTAGCAAACCGGCGAACCCCGGACTAAACCCGCTGCGTTATGACGGGACATCCATAACGACAACGGATATAGCCTGCGAAAACGAGATCTATACATTCGAGGCTGAAGCCGGTACCTCCGCCAACCCGGAGGACAATACCTGCCTGGTCATAGGCGGCATTTACGATACGGATGGCGTGCAGACCTTCTACCGCGTCGACTTCGCCAATACCGTGTCATCGGTAACCACTTACCTGCCCCTGAAGCGCAACCACCTGTACGCGGTAACCATCGCGGATGTCGGCGGCTCCGGATTTCCCACTCCTGAAATAGCTTTTAACACCCCGACGGTGAATATAACCGCCACTATCGCCGAATGGAACCTTATCGGTCTCGGTCCCGACCTGGCCGGAGGCAATTATATACTGACGGCTACCCCGGACGCGTTAAGCTTTACTGCATCCGCCGGCAACCGGGACGTTGACGTTTACACCGATAACGCCGGGGGAATCTGGAGGGTGGACAAGATCGCGGACGCATCCGACGCCCTCATCTCCTGGCTGAGCGCCGGTACAACCTCGGGTCCCGCCAATACAACCACAACCGTTTCGGTTTCGGTTACGGCAAATACCGGCGGTACCGCCCGTACCGGTTATATCCACTTAAAGGCAGGGAAGCTGACCAAAATCATTACTGTCGATCAGAACGGATAGAAAATTCAAAAAAAACAAAATATATGAAAAAACAGGGTTTATATCTATTGATGCTCGTCTACTTGCTGTCCGCGCTATGCGGGTGCACGGATGAGCGCGAAGCCACTGTCGCCGGAAATAGCGGCGGGCAGCAGGTTCATTTTTCAGTCCGGGTGCCGGGAGCTACCGCACCCAAAACCAAGGCGCTGACCGCCGATGACGAAAACGAGGTGGATCATATTGTCCTGCTGCTGTTCACTACCGCAGGAGGCTATACCCACTACCCCATCAATATCACATCTGTAACGACCAACTCCAGCAACAGCGCGATAAAAACATTTACGGCCAGCATTCCGCAGGGAACCTACGACCTGGTGATCCTGGCCAACAGCAGCCAGATTGTCAACGCCGCGTTGGGAAGTATCAACGCAGGGGATAGCAAGGCATCCGTTATGCAGCGGTTATTGCTATCCAATGCCGGCCAATGGAACACCGACCCCGCAGCCCCGGGCTATAAAAAGATCCCGATGTGGGGCGAGATCTCCGGCCTGACAGTCAGTACGGCTACCGGCAGCCAGTCGGTATCCCTGACGCGCATGCTCGCCAGGATCGATGTGCTCATAAGCCCGTCAACCCAGTCTGATTTCAAGCTGACAAGCGTACGGCTCTATAATTATAACGACCAGGGCCAGGTCGCGCCCGATGACGCGAACTGGAACCGCGGAACCACCATCGCTACGGCCCCTACCGTTCCCGCAACGGCTAACAAACCGGCGAACCCCGGACTAAACCCGCTGGTTTACGACGGGAGATCCATAACGACAACGGATATAGCCTGCGAAAACGAGATCTATACATTCGAGGCTGAAGCCGGCGCGGCAGCCACCCCGGAGGACAATACCTGCCTGGTCATAGGCGGCATATACGGGTCGGATACACAGGTGACCTATTACAAGGTCGAGTTCGCCAATACCGTGTCCTCGGTAACCACTTACCTGCCCCTGTTGCGCAACCACAGGTACCTGGTGAAAGTCAATGATGTCGACGGTTCCGGACAATCCGACCCGGAAGCAGCCTTTAACGGGCCTGCGGTCAATATTACCGCCACGATACTCGACTGGAACGAATCACAGATTACCGACATCGTTTTCGACGGCCAGAATTACCTGGGGGTATCCCAGGGCGAGTTTACCTTCTCCAGCGATGCCCGTACGGCAGCTCGCGAAGACAATATCCTTTCCATTATTACCGATTGCCCGGGAGGATGGACAATAGATAAGATAGCCGATGCCGCCGGTAACACTTCCGACTGGCTGGACGCCACAGTCAAGGCAGGCGCCGCCGGCCCGGCTGTCGATACAAAGCTTACTATGAGCCAGAACAGCGGTACCAGCGAACGTATCGCCTTTGTCCACCTGTCCGCCGGCCGGCTGAAGTATGTCGTCAAGGTGACACAGGAAATCTCCGCGGCCCTTTCCCTGAACATCACGGATAGCAGCGGGAACCCGGTCAGCCAGCTCGAGTTTTTCGCCGCGAAAGATACCCAGCCTGCCGCCCAAGAGTTCCACCTGGCATGGACCCCGATTGCTTCCCCCCTGACCTTTGTCAGTACAGCCATCGGCACAGCCTTTACCTTCTCTACCGGCACGGGCCTGACCAGTATTCCGGCCAGCGGCAGCCTGACAGACGCTTCGGCTACCCATGACTATAACATACAGCCACCGGCCATCACCACCGCCCAGCTGAACGCCGATCCGTTCCTGGTGCGTTCGTCGATCTGGTTTTACAGCGTTTCCAACGGGATCTCCTCCATCAACAAATCCCTTACGCTTCGCCAGGGTGTCTATAATATGATTCCCATGGTAGCTTCCATGTACCTGATGGATGGCAACACCAAATCGTTCGCCGTACGATCCAACTCGCCTTTTACGGTGACCGTCAAAGAAGATCCGGATAACGTGCTTACGCTGCCGACTGCCACCTACCCGGCGAACATAAGCGCCGCCGGACAAACGGTATACTTCGGTGTCATCGATGACATGACGACGTTAAGCGTCATATCCAGCAGCCCGGTGGTGACCATCAGCAGCCCGACAGGCCTGTTCGCTGATGTTGATGTTCCGCTGTTTTGCGCTTCGGCTCTTCTACAGCCCAAATCAAATTCGTACATTGTAGCTCCAGGGAGTATTCCCATTCTTATCCCAGTTGACAGGTGCAACGACTCCGACTTGGGTACCCAGCTTGGCGCTACTGAGGCTTTCACGGCCGAAATGGTGTGGACTGACAACGCGAATGGAATGGCCGCTAACTCGAACATTGCGTCCGTCACCGCGAGAGGTTCGGGACAGGACGGAAAGGTTATGGTATACCCTGGCTCTGCTGCAGGCAACGCTGTGGTATGCATCAAAAACACCGCAGGAGAAATACTGTGGTCTTGGCACATCTGGGTTACTTCTATAAATATACCCAATCCTGCTGCAGGAACTTTTATGACCTGCAACGTAGGGGCGCTATCAATAGCCCCGGGTAATTCCGATTTCTACGGCCTCCAGTACCAATGGGGTCGCAAAGACCCCTTCAACGGACCTTCCGCGATAAACGCTACAACGAGAAAGACATATTATGGTCCCTCAGGCGCAAGTTTTACGCAACCAACCACCACCTATAGTGGCGCCACCGCACCCAATTATAACCTTCTGAAATCGGTAAGGAACCCCGAACAACTCATTACAGGCACTTTTTCATGGTATGGCGGCTCCAGCATCCCCCAGCTGTGGACTGCGACCAAATCAGTTTACGATCCTTGCCCTCCAGGTTGGCGAATCCCGTCTGATGCAAGCTCCACTCAATCCGCGTATAGTGCCATGACCGCCGCCAACTCACCGTGGTCTGCCGGGATGCCGGGACGCGCAAGCTCCATTGGTTCTTTACCTGCCACAGGATACGGAAATTTTAACGATGCTGGTATCGCGCAGGCGGGCGTCCAAGGGATTTATCCTGGGACCACTATTACTAGTCAAGCAGGAGGACTCGCACGTGCTCTATTTTTTTCAAGCACTCAATTACTACCAAATAATCAAAACTATATAACATGCTCCGCGCCCGCGAGGTGCATTAAGGAATAAGCTACGCGCTGTAGCTGATCGTACCCGATTCAAGTCCTCCGAGCCACTACGAGCCGCCGGGTTACCCCCCCGCCCCCTCCACCCTATAGGGTAGCGCCAGGCTACCCTATGATAACCAAAAAAAAGGTCGGAGGATGATAAACAGGGATAACCCCGCACGCTCGCGCAGACGTCCCGTCTGTGTGTTGCGAAGCAATAATTATAATCCTGCCGGTATCATCATCGGCAGGGATAACGAAACAATGTGTAAAGTACTTAAACAACGACATCAAATGACTGACCATATAATACCAAAAAAGCGCCGGCGGCTTCCCTGCCTGGAAACGCGGGCGCCCTTTAACTTGATTACTATTATTGCTGTGTATCTACATTCGATCGCCGGGAGGGAGCTGCGCTGCACGGCGCAACGCCTTCATGGCGCAGGGGAGCATACGATCCGTCCCGTCGCGACGACGCCGACGGATCCGGGATCAGGGCAAAAGCTTCTGATTCCGGCTACTGCTCGCCTGAACAACTGCAACGCGGAATATTCATTCCGCACAGACCGTAAGTTCTGTACAAGCTCTGAGAGCCACACCGTTTGTGATAAATAGCGTGGCTTAATTTTAAAAACTTAAAACCTGATTATATATAGTTAACTATACAGTGCAAAAAGTATGATAAAACCGTCCACTATCCTGAATTATAGCATCTTCCCCGCCACCGTGTGTGGGATCATGATCTTCTGCCTGATGACCTGCGGGGGAGGTGAAAAGCCCGCCGCGGAGAGTCAGGCCTTGCAGGATGCCGTCCGGGGAGACGCACCCCGGCGGTTCGTCCTGCCGGTTATTCCCGGGGAGCTTACCCGTGCCGGTGAGCGTGCCGGATACCTGGCCGCCCATTACTGGGATCACTTTGATTTCAGTGATACGGCCTGTGTGCATTTGCCTCAGATCACGGAACAGGCTCTGGCCGATTACCTGGACGTTTTTTCCCATACGGACCGGGCGGCGGTGGAAGCATCGATTCCCGCCATGCTGGACCGGGCCAGACGCGAAGACCGTAGCGGTACGATGTACCGCCATTTTATATCCCTGTACAAGAAATACCTGTACGACCCGAATTCTCCGGTGCGCAACGAGGAGTATTATATACCGGTTGTCCGTCATATCCTGGGCGACAGCCTAACCGCGGAGGCGGACCGGCAGCGGGCGGGCTTCGAGTTGGAGATGCTGCTCAAGAACCGGTTGGGCGCTCCGGCTACCGACGTGAGCTATACCCTGGCGAACGGGCAAACAGGCAGGCTGTACAGCCTGCGTAAAGAATACACGCTCCTTTTCTTCTACAATCCGGGTTGCCCTGCCTGTAAAGAGACGACCGCCAGCCTGGCCTCGTCGGAGGTCATCAACCGCCTGCTGCTATCCGGCCGGCTGGACATCCTGGCCGTCTATCCCGATTCCGACCTGGACTTGTGGAAGAAGCACGCCGGGGAGATGCCATCCACGTGGCTGAACGGGTACGATAAGGGGCAGTCCCTGTTCGGCAGGAAGTTATACGACCTGAAGGCCATACCGTCGTTATACCTGCTGGACGCCCTCAAGCATGTCCTCCTGAAAGACGCGGCGGCAGAGGCCGTCGAGCAGTACCTGGCCGAACAATCGGGCCCGGCCTGAGCCATGATACCTGCGAGAATATATAAAAAAAGAAGCAACACGAGTGCACAACGACCCAAAATCCGAATAAAACGATGGGATTATCAAGAAAAAGACAAAGACGGAATAACATGGAAAGCGTGTATCAGACCCAGGGCCCGAGCTTACTTGCCGGCGGTACCGTAATCACCGGCCAGGTAAAGCTCGCCGATGACCTGCGTATCGACGGGAGCGTAGTCGGTGATATTATCAGTGAAAAGGCCGTGATCATCGGCCCTGGCGGCGAAGTGCGCGGAAATATCACGGCCGCCCTGCTGGACATATACGGTTCCCTGCACGGGGATGCCGGTATCACAGGGCTTACCGTCCTTCGCAACGGCGCTATTTTAAACGGTGACCTCAAAGCCACGGAATTGGAGATCGAGTCCGGCGCACGCTTTGAGGGGCAATGCGCGATGGCCGGCACAGGGCCGTCTCCGGGCGGAAGCGGCGAGGCGGACGTCTGATTATGTCAGAAAAACAGCGCACTTTTATTGCTTACAAAAAAAACTCAAAAATCAACCTGATAAGATGCAAAAGGCTTATTTATTGCTATTTTTTCTATTGCCGGGCCCCGGGCTTGGCGCACAGCCGCTCTTCAAGGGTCCGTCCCTCTATAAAAGCGAAACAATCTGCCTGACGGTTTCGGCGCCGTCCGGTACCCGCAACGCAAGCTGCAGATTTACGCTACAGGGCCGCAATGCAGGAAGCCGTTACGCGGATATACTGACAATTGCCCGTGGCGACGCCCGGGAGATGCTCGGCTTTTTGTCGCTTCTGAACGACTTTGCCGCCTGCGGCGGTCGTCCGGCGGAGAAGCCCCTGAGCGATTCCATCAAGGTGGAGAAGGGCCTGTCGCGGGCGGGCCTGGTGCGGATTTACAGGACCGGCCGGCGTGGATTTATAGAGGTGGATTACCCTGAAATACAGCTGTTATTGAAGGAATTTACCGCCTGGTGTGTAAAAACAAACACCGGTTACCGGATGGAAACGCATCAAGCGATGGCGATATACATTAATCGCGAAGCTAATTGTAAAGCGTCTGTGCCGGTCTTCCGGCAGCAGAAAACAGGGAAGCTTTTCAGACCGTAAGTAAAAATGAAGAAACAGTATATAGCGGTGAAAACACCGCTAACAAGTGTAGTTTTTGTAAAGTTTGTGTTTTTGGGATCCCTCTTGTCGGGATGATAATACCGGGATCCCTTTCTTTCCTCCCGGGAAAGTCCGGGATAAATGTACGGATACCTCCGGAACAAGGAAAAACCCGATCCGTGCGACAGGATCAGAATGTGAATAGAATATATAGAAATAAAAAAAGATGGGAAAGATAATCGCCATAGCCAACCAGAAGGGCGGCGTAGGCAAAACAACGACCACGATCAATCTGGGCGCCTCGCTGGCGGCCATGGAAAAGCGTGTGCTTGTCGTGGACGCCGATCCGCAGGCGAATGCCTCGTCGGGGCTGGGCATCGACATCACGCGTGTAGGAAATTCGATCTATGAGTGCCTGAACGGCGCGGCGCCCTGTCCGCAGGAGGCTGTCGTAACCACGGATACGGCAGGGCTTTACATCCTGCCCTCGCATATCAACCTGGTCGGTGCAGAGTTGGAAATGATAA
>NZ_BAAHWU010000082.1:0-6852 GCF_054601275.1 Dysgonomonas reticulitermitis
TGATTGTACCGGGCTTTATCCTGATTAGTTTTAACACTTCGTCTGATAGCTTTGCTATGATTATTCAACAGGTTCTCCGGTTTACCCAGTTTTACTCCATTGGCTTTCTTGGCTTTTAATGATTGCCTGGTACGCTCGGATATCAATTTTGCTTCATACTCTGAAATCGAACTGATAATATGTAAGATGAAACGGTTGGACTGAGGGAAGTCGCAAAATACAATCTCTACATCGCTTTCCAATAACCGGCTGGTAAAAGCTACGTTTCTGGATAAACGGTCCGGCTTAGCACAAATTAAGACGGAATTACTCTGACGGCATAACAAAAGCGCCGCCTTCAGTTTGGGACGATTGTTGTCTTTACCTGTTTCGGTTTCTATATATTCTTCAAGGATAGATGCTCCATTTAAATAGTTTTGGATAATCTCCTGTTGTGCAGCTATACCAAGCCCACTTGTCTCTTGCTTTTTAGTACTTTGCCTGAGATATGCAATATAGGTTTTTGTGTCTGTTTTTGCCATTTTACATTTACTAAACGGTCGGCTAACTCTCGTTATAAACAACCGTGACTTATTTTATAGACAAAGTTAAACCCTGGCGATAGCATGCGCAAGATGCGCAATACCGAATGCTTACATTTCATAAAAGTCGCGCGGGAAACAGGAAAGGTCTATACCGAATACCTCCCCGAAATATTGCGCTATCCGGTTAAGTGAAGTTTTTCCGTTATTGAAGTAGCCTGCCGTATGTAGCGCATAGAGCAGTTCTATCAAATCGGTTTTATTGGCAGTCCACCGGAGGAGCGCTTGGGGCAAGGCCTGTTTCCGGAAAGGGCAGGCGGAATCATGTTCCGCCAGGATTTGTTTTTCTGTCCATTCTATTTGCTTATCAACAAGTTCAATGGACTTGCAGAGATAAATTTCTGCATTTTTTCCCGGTACGTTTGTCAATCCTGCAAGTTCTGCGCGGGTATAAACAAGCGCATGACGGTACGTTTCCCTGTCTGTACATGCAATGCCTTCTGTGAATAATTATCCGGCAAATTCCACATATATATTTTCCAATACCTCCGGTCGGACATCGATACCCGTTTGCAAGGCCTCCCGCAGCGCGGGGAACAGCCTCATCGAAATAAACCGTTCCATCATTTTTTGCGTTTTACATTTTTAAATATTTGGTAACCTGATTAAAAATTGAATAACTTCATCTTGTGAGGAAGATTTGAAAAAAAGCAGCAAGAACGAAGTATGTAAAATTCATTCTTACTGCTTAATTTACAAATGCGAACTATAAACCCATATCATTCATATTCCTTGATATCAATGGAATAGATTGTATTCATGCCGACTTATCCGACTTACCTGCACCGGATAATTATTCCTTCCATATTTCCTCCATATCTTTCAGCGTCTTGCTCTTTGTTTCCAGCAAACGCTTCCAAGCAAACAATGACGCCAGTATAGTAGTGTACCATAGACCCAGTAAGAGAATCCATGATTGAACATGCCGATCGTACATATCTTTTCATATTTTATATGTTGTTTATAAATTAGTTCTATGCTTATCGTGTATTTTACGAAAAACCTATCAATCCAATACGGTAATAGCACGAACCGACAGGCCATCGCAACCTTGCCACTTCAAGGGGAGCGAATAGAATGTAAAAACTCGATTGACGGGAGCTGTTCCTTATTTGTCAGTCTTTCGACAATCAGCCGAGCATTTTCCCATGAGCAGATTAGCAGTCCGTACCATTCGACGTAGGCATACCCATTTCCACCAAACCGATCTTTTTATGTGTAAATCAGTTGGTAAGTTCTTTAGAAACGTAGGGGAATCCTTAAAAAAATGACTGGTCGGGGAAATGATTACCCCAGCCTATATACAGTAGAACGCTACGTACTATTAGTTATTTTTAGATATATTTTCATCAGAATAGCCGAGTCTTGGTAATATGTTTATTGTTGAGGCAAACCATAACCATTTGTTATCTTACCTTTTGATTTGCTGATAGTTTCAAAAGGAATAGGATAAAAATATCTAGGTGGGTCTTGAGTCGTTTTTATTCCTGAAAGAATATTTCTGTCATAACTTGTTTCATTGTCCACAATATCAATGGCCCAGTTGGTCAATACATACCCATCTGCAATCAATGAGGCTGCCTCTGTTCCATTTGGGTCAATGTAATTGAATAGTCCTTTAATTGCCACATTATGATCTGTACCCTTTACTTTACCACTTACTACTGATGTACTCCAATCATACTGACCTCTCCATCCCGGGAATAGAACAGGATCGTTAACATCTGTACAATCATATGTCAATGGATTATCCAATCTGACTTTCTTAGTCAAAATATAATTAGATATCACATTACCGTTTGCAAATCGGTGATATCCCTGAGTACGCAAATTATTTATCATAACCTTCATTTCGTTACGGACAATAATCGCCCTTTCCGAAAATTTACCTGAACGTATTAAGTCCCAACGACGTACCCCTTCTCCGAAAAATTCCAACTTTCGTTCTTGCAATATCGCTTCTTTCAGTGCCTCATCGGATAGTCCATTTATATTGTGAGCCGAATTTCCAAATGCCCTTTCACGAATTTGATTAACCAGACTAATAGCTTCGGCATTTTTCCCCAATTCGGCTTTAACTTCAGATAACATCAATATTACATCGGCTATTCTCAAAACGGGATAATTGATACCTGACTGCCTTTGGGATGCAGAATAAGGTGGATTCATACGGTTATCATCCCATTTATTGAGCGAAATTCCTCCCTCAAGTTTCGAACCCGGCTTGAAATTAAGCATAGACTCATTCCCATCGCCAACGCTTCCCGTTACTGTTGTGCTAACATCTCTTCGTTTATCTTCGCTCTCAAATTCGCCATAATAAAATGTAGGTATTGCACGTACAGCGGCAAACACCTTACATGGTGCAGCATTTGAACCTCCACCATTGGAAGGGCGTCCAAAATTGTATGGATAGTCACTTGTTGTAGTTTGCCCACTCTGGCCTCCCTGAATATTACCTATTTCAAATAAAGATTCGGGGCTTATTTTCAATTCGTGCATATATTGAAAATGGCGTTGGAATGGATTATTCGCATAGTTTCTTTCATCAGAAGCGATTAAATAAGCAACCCCTTTGTTATCAATTGCCGCCTGCAAATATTGTTCAGCAATTTTGTAATAATCGAGATAATCGGTACGCCGTGCATACTTACAGTTGTATTCTTCTTTGCCTTTTGTGGTAAACTGTACATTTCCATACAGATCTGCAACATCTGTACGTATGGTTTGATAGCTTCCGGCATAAAGAGCTATTTGTCCTATCAGTGCGTTTGCAAACGTTTTGGAGAAACGCTCAGCGGTTATACCGCCTTCTCCTAATCTGTACATTAAAGATTCTACTTCTTTCAGGGAAGCAATCAAATTATCATAGATATCGAATCGTGAAGCTAAAGTATAATCATCGACGTAACTATTCTCATAACCATAGGGAACATCTCCATAATGTTTTACCAGATTGAAATAGCAGAAAGCTTTTATTGTTATCGCCTCTCCATATAGTTGAGTCCAATCAGAGGTTGTACCCGATACTATGTCAGACTGATATTCCGTTTTGTGGACTATTAAGTCGGCTACTTTGGCAGCGCGGGCTAATGTGCTGTAAAGATTGTTAAATGGGTCTCTCATAGCATCTATTGTCATGGATTCTGACAGCATAATAGCATTCAGATTGTTTGTAGAGGTCGCTTCGGGATACATCTCCGCGTCTGATCCTATGGGGTCGTTCCAATTATACAGACCTATTGCACAATTTTGGCGATAATTAGCATAACACCAAGATAACGTTTTAAATGTTTCGGAAGTTGTGGACGTTACAAAATCATCATCCGTATTAGACGGAGATGCAGTGTCGAGATAGTGACTACATTGAATAAAGGAAATGCATAACGTCAATATGGCTATATAAGATATTATTTTTTTCATAATTTATTGTATCATTGATCATTAGAAATTAAGATTTAAACCAATAACAAAAGACCGGGCACGGGGATAACTACCCCAATCCAAACCCAGGGTAGGATATACGGCATGATTTTGTTCCATGTTCGTATTTACCTCAGGATCAAGACCTGAATATCCGGTAACAGTTAACAGGTTATATATACTACTATAAATGCGAAGATTGCCTATTCCTACTCTCTTTATAATCTGTTTAGGGAATGTATAGCCCAAGGTAAGCGTATTCAAGCGTAAATACGAACCATTTTCAATACCTAAGGATGATGTTACGCCATTCTCATTGTATGCCAGTGGCAATGATGCATTTATATTGAGAGCATTCAGTTGTTCGGGTGTAGTGTATCGTACAAGTTGTCCGTCGACTACATCATAAAGTCTATATGCATTTTTTATAATGGAAAGTTTATTTTCATAGACGCCCATTTCTTTATATCCATACAAAGATGCTAATTTATTCACATTGTAGATTTCATTTCCATAACTCCAGTTGAAATATGCGCCAAAATCCACATTTTTGTATGTTGCACTGATATTGAAACCACCAGTATGGACAGGGTTCATATTCCCAATGACAGTCAGGTCTTCTTCATCTATCGTACCGCTACCATCCAAATCCTTATATTTAATGAGCCCCGGGTATGCTATTTGTCCCGATGGGCGCTCACCGGATCCTATTCCATGTACGGCTCCAATAAAAGAACCTACATCGGCAACTCTGTCTTTCAGTGTATACATGCCGTTCTCGTAATTGAAATCGTCGGTAGTATAGAAACCGTCATAAACCAATCCTCTTATTAAACCGACAGGACTTCCCACTTTCAGTATATAATCGTCGGACGGATATGTGCTACTACTTGCCCATTTTGTTCCGTAAAGTCCAGTTACATCATCTGCAAGCTTATCCACATTGCCTTTGTTAAAATTAATATTACCACTTGCTGTTATTTCCCAATCCTTATTTTTTAAAATTACACCCGAAAGCGAAATTTCAATACCCTTGTTGCTTGTTTGCCCAATATTGGCATAGGTCGAAGTAAAACCTGTGATTCCGGGTATATTTGTCAACATAAGTAAATCTTTGGTCGTATTTTTATATATATCAATTGTACCCCAAAGCCTATTATTGAAAAACCCAAAGTCAACACCTATATTCTGTGTTATGGTTGTCTCCCATTTCAGGTCTGCATTTGCCATTTGTGTAGAGGAGAGGTCATAAGCGGATCGATATTGATTGTCGAGTACATATTGCCACCTCCGATCGGTTTCTGAAGTCCAGAGCTGAGACCACAAATCGGAACTGATGCCATCATTACCTACTTGACCGTAAGACAAACGAAGTTTTAGGTTATCAATCCAACTAGCAGTCTTCATGAAAGATTCTTCCGATAGCCGCCAAGCAAAGGCTCCAGCAGGAAAATATCCCCAACGGTGATCAGGGGCGAACTTTGACGAGCCATCGGCTCGAAAAGTAAATGTAAATAAATACCTGTTTAACAAAGTATAGTTTGCTCTACCAAAGAACGAAAGGATACGGCTAGGAATATTTATGCTTGATGAAAAAGCACTGGTACCTGCATTCTGATCATACTGATTGATCATAGCAAAAGCATTATCCTTTGTAAAGTTCGAAGGAAAATGGTTTGCAGATATTCTTATCTCACTACCGCCTGAATTGGAGACTTCATATCCTGCCAATGCATTTATTTTATGTGTTTGGGCAAAACTGACATCATAATTTAATGTATTTGTCCAGCGTGAACCCCAACTATCCGATTTCAAATAATCGACAGCTCCGGCGTAAAGTTTTTCACCGGTTACATCATCAAGGTAGTTGTTATAAATGGCTCCCGACCACGCCTTTGTCTGATTCCATCTCCGGCTAAGGCTTAAGTCTGTACGGTAAGTCACCCCTTTAATAATTTTCCAGTTCAAAGTGACTGTTCCGCGTAAATTTTGCCTTGTAGAAAGAGGTTCATAATCTTTGATACGGTTATAAGAACTATAAGTATCCCATGTTGTAGTTTTTCCGTACTGCTCTATGTTGCCTTCTCTCAATGCATCTGTATCTCCTAGAATATCCACCAAGGCAATAGGTCGGAATTTATAAGAAGAAGACAGCAAAGAACCGCTTCCACTTGTAGTACCTTCATTTCCCATATTCTCAACATCCGTATAGCGCGTATCCAAGCTTATATTAAGATTGTCGAATAATTTTTGATCAACCTTAAGCGATACATTCGCACGTTTTGAATAAGAATTTAGTTTCATACCCTGCTCGTCCATATAATTTACAGAAAACATGACTTTTGTTTTATCTGTTCCTCCTGATACTGATAAATCATGATTGTGGGAGAAAGAACCGTTATAAACATCCTTTTGCATATCGTAAGTATCAATGTTCCTATAACTTTCGATTCCGCCCGGATTATGTTCTGTATATGTTCCTATGCCATATAGTTTTTCAAATGGAGTTCTGTAAGTTGCACCATTTGCATCGGCATTTGCCCATACATACTTCAGATAATCATAGGAGGAAAGAGCTTCTAAATATTTAACAGGTGTATTGATTTTCATGTAACCATTGTAAGTAACCGAAACTTTCCCTTCTTTTGCTCCCTTTGTAGTAACGAGAATTACGCCATTAGCCCCACGTGCGCCATAGATTGCTGTAGAGGATGCATCTTTTAGCACATCTATGCTTTCTATCTGGTCTATAGGAATATCGCTTAATGTACCGCTGACACCATCAATCAGGATTAAAGGGTCATTGTTTTGCGAAATGGAACTTCCTCCACGCACACGGATAGCAACT
>NZ_BAAHWU010000083.1:0-6496 GCF_054601275.1 Dysgonomonas reticulitermitis
ATAGCGTGCTATAACAGGATAGGCTGTCTCTGATCTTAATGGGAATGTTTTCTTCATTTGATTATTTTTGCCATTTTACATTTACTAAACGGTCGGCTGACTCTCGTTATAAACAACCGTGACTTATGTTATAGACAAAGTTAAACCCTGGCGATAGCATGCGAAAGATGAGCAATACCGAACGCTTACAAAGTATTTATAATTATTGAGACGTAACATCTTATTTATCATGTTGTGATAATCACGTAACAATTACCGGATACTTTTGTACCATTCACAATACACGCGCATTACTATGAAATTTTTATTGATTTTGATTTCTTTTCTTTTATTATCGATAAGCACAAACTCCCAATCCGTTAAAGGAATAGTAAAAGACTCCGGAACCGGTGAAGAAATTATCGGGGCCGTCATTTTTATAAAAGACCGGCCTGAAAAGGGGACATCCACAGGCCTAGACGGCAGTTTTAGTATTAACGGAATACAAAAGTATCCTGTAACCCTTTGTTGCACGCTTCTGGGATATAACCAATCGGAAACCTCCATAAAGGACGCCGGTAACAGTGTAACTATCTGGCTGAAACCGAAAGATCAGAATATCGGGGAAGTTATTATCTATGGTGATGGAGGCCAGAACACAGAAACCAATGCCCGTGGAATCGAACGCAATGCGATGAATGTGGTAAATGTAGTCAGCGCCAAAGCTATTGAAATATCGCCGGACATTACAGTTGCAAACGTGATTCAACGCGTTTCGGGGGTTACGGTGGAACGGAACAGCAGCGGTGACGGGCAATATGCTATCCTGAGAGGAATGGACAAGCGTTTTAACTATACGTTGGTCAATGGAGTGAAAATACCAAGCCCTGACAATAAAAACCGTTTCGTACCGCTTGATATCTTTCCGGCGGAACTCCTCGACAGGCTTGAAGTTACAAAATCCCTGACGGCAAACATGGAAGGCGACGGGATTGGCGGAGCCGTGAATATGGTTATGAAAGACGCCCCTACTCAAAGACAACTTACGGCAAATATATCTACGGGGTATAATTCTCTCTTCTTCGACAGGGATTTCCAGTCGTTCAAAAGCAACACCATTGATAAACAGTCGCCTAACGAACAGTATGGCCTTGCATATCCCGTGAAAATGAAAGACTTTACAACCCATAACCTGAAGGTCTCTTCCGGTAAGGCTTTACCCAATCTTGCGGCCGGATTCTCTTATGGCGACCGTTTCCTTAAAAACCATCTGGGAATAATGCTTGCGGGTAGTTTTCAGAACAGCCGCAGAGGGAGCAACAGCGATATGTACGGGGCTGTGGGTTCGGATGGCATTCAAAGCATCACAAACCGTTATTTTTCCGATAACCAGACCCGGAGCGGTGTTCATGCGAAACTCGATTATCGCTTTTCACCGGGCCATAAGTTAATGTTATATAGTGCATACATGGATTTCCGCAATTCACAGGTAAGGGATGCTTTTGAAACTCAGAGTGAGACTGTCCGTTTACGTTGGAACCATCAGACCATTTTAAATAATACCCTTAAGGGAATGCATGCGTTTTTCAGCAATACACTTCAAATTGACTGGTCCGGGGTTTACTCGAAAGCGACGAATGAAACCCCGGACAATACCCAGATCAACATATCGACAGTAAACGGACTTACATGGGTTTCCCAGAATACAGGAGCGACCCGCCGGTGGGAACACAATTCGGATGAAGATAAGGCCGGGTACCTGAAACTCGGTTACAACTTCAAGGCTGGAAAGTCTGTGCTGAACCTGTCCGCCGGAGGGATGTACAGGGATAAAAAACGTACCAGCTTTTATAACGAATATACATTCAGGCCTTTTGATGAAAGTAAACCGGAAGAAACGCAGCGAATCCTTGTCAGGGGCGAAGACTGGAATAACTACGATGAAATAAAATTTGAGGTCAAGGAATTCGGGAATCTGAGCGACCCGTTGAATTACGATGCCTCCGAAAAGATAGGCGCGGCATATATCCAGTCTAAACTGACGTATAATAAACTGGAAATAATAGCCGGACTAAGGGCTGAACACACCGAACAGGGCTACTTCCTGAAATTCCCGACAGAAAGCGCCCAAAACGAAGGGAATCAGGAATATACGGACTACCTGCCCAGCGTGCATGTCAAATATGGCTTGCACAAAGACGCCAACCTTCGTTTCTCGTATGCAAAATCCCTTAACCGCCCGAGCTTTTTTGAGATAGTGCCCTACAGCCAGATTTATGAAGATTATAAGGAAAGAGGGAATCCCGACCTTATACATACGACTGCCCATAACATCGACCTGCGGTATGAATACTTTCCCCGTCAGTCGGAACAGGTTATGTTAGGCCTCTTCTATAAAAATATACAGAATCCGATCGAATTCGGGATGATGAGTGGTTTCGGGCAGGACACCTACTATATGCCGATGAATTTCGGCGATGCGTACAATTATGGCGTAGAGCTCGATGTAACAAAATATTTCAGCAGGTTTGGTATAAAGGCGAATTATACGTTCACCCATTCGCGGATTACCACTACAAAAATGGAAGAAATTCCGGATAATACAGGCGGAGGTTCCGGGCACACTACAACTTATATAGACCAAAGCCGCCCTTTGTACGGCCAGGCCGGGCATGTCGTGAATTTTTCGCTCTTATATAAAGATACCTATAACGGATGGGATGCCCAGCTGGCATTCTCTTACACAGGAGAACGTATATGCATCGTATCGCGGTATTACAACCGTGATAGCTGGCAGGCCGGCTACACGCAACTGGATGCTTCGGTTGAAAAACAGTTTAAAACGGGACTGGCCTTATTTGCCAAAGCCTCTAACCTGACCAATTCGCCGATGATACAATATGTCAAATCCAACAGCAATAACCAGGGGCAGGAAAATGTCAGGCGGTATAAAGGCGGAATTGTCGAACGCTACGACCATTACGGCGTAAATATGATGCTGGGAATGAAATATAAATTCTAAAAAATAATAACTAAATTAAAAACAAAGCGTATGAAAGTTAAATTACTTTTTTCTGTAATGATCGTAGTGTTTGCTACAATATTTACAGGTTGTAAAGACGAAGAGGATAATGACGTATCACTGGCCGGGATTACCTTGTCTAAGACCTCGGTTACTTTGAAACCTGAAATAACCGAAACGTTGACTTGCACATTCTTTCCCGATAACGCAGCCAACAAGGATGTAACATGGAGTTCTTCCAATACGGCTGTAGCCACTGTCGATAATAAAGGACAGGTAATAGCCGTAGGCGTAGGTACAGCACAAATTACAGTAACATCCGCGCAGGATGCTTCACTCAAGGCCACATGTGACGTAACCGTTGCATGGGATCAACTAAACAATGTCAGCGGGAACGTATCGGGTGTATGGGAGAAAAATACGGTAGTAAACGTATCGGGGCATATCAGTGTACCCAAAGGTAATAGCCTGACAATTGAAGAAGGTGTACAGGTGATTTTCGATGACAATGGCGTGGGCGCCAGCCATACGAAAATAGAGTTTATGGTAGCCGGTAACCTGTATTGTAAAGGGACTACAACTAATCCAGTCCTGTTTTCAGTTGCTCCGGGCAAACGTACTTCTGCGAATATCTTCGCCGGACTATGGGGCGGAATAGTCGGCACTCCAGATTGCGGGGAAATGCTGTTCGACCATGTAATTATCGAATATACAGGCGCTCCGGTTGTGGCCGATTCACCTTCAGCCATTGCCGGTATCTATACTGCAGGTGACGATGCTGCACCGCAAATCACGACCAATAATGTGAACGGGAAATATGTCCTTATCAATTCGGAATTAAGGTATGGAGCGTCCGATGCTACTTATTTTATGGGAGGTAACGTGATTGTTGCCAATAACCTGTTCCATGCGAACGGCTATACAGGGGCTGAAGCCGTAAACGTTAAAGCCGGATGTAAGGCCGATGTTGCCTTTAATGTTATGTACAGCCCCAATACAAATGGCTTGAAACTGTCGAGCTCCGGGCAGGATGATACGGCAGGCCGTTTCCAGGCACAGATTAAAGCGTATAATAATACGATTATCAATGCTGGATGGAGGCGCGACGGCGAAAAAGGCGGTTCTGCATATATCGAGAAGGCAGCGTTGGTAAGCATATTCAATAACCTGATCGTAAACTGCAAGTTTAAGGCAATGACGCCGAAATGGGGAACTGTCAGTATATCGGATGGTTGTGATACGAATTCAGTGATAGACTATAACTTTTATGCATCGGGTTCACAGCAAAGCACACTTCCGCAGGATATAGCGGGAGGAACTATCACGTCATTCCTCGGTTATACGAAATCCAATAAGAACGTATATCCTCAATATGTCGATGTAAATAGTTTTGTAAGTGCTTTGGCTGGCGATGCGGCAAAAGACCCTAAATTTGTGAACTATCCGTTCAACACCGATCCTTTGACAAGTTATACCTATAATTCTTCCTGGGATTTCCATGTCCAGTCCGGCTCTCCGGTTCTTACCGGGGCTTATAACGGATCAGACGCGAAGATGGTCCCGCTCTTCTCGTCCACAGGACTTACCATTAACGGTACAACCTATAAAACGCCTGTTCCGGCCAGCCGTTTCGGCGCATATGGTACAAATTAAAAAAACAGTATTAATTAATCAATTTATTGTATTGTGTATATTATCGCACAATGCAATTCTGTAAGAAATAGCATATGAAAAAACTTAATTCCATATTACTGATACTTTTTGTCTTCACTGCCTCAATACAGGCACAGGTACAAAATCTGCCCAAATTGCCGAAAGGATTAAACTTTATCGTAGCCAATGATATGGGACGGCAAGGGTATTATGAACAGAAACCCATTGCAAAGATAATGGGTGAAGTGGCGGAACAAAACAGTATCGAGTTTGTGGTTCTGGCCGGGGATTCGCATCATTACATGGGAGTTGCGAGCGTAAGTGATCCGCGCTGGATGACAAACTTCGAGCTTATCTACGATAATCCCGAGTTACAGATACCGTGGAATGTAATCCTGGGTAACCATGAATACAAGGGCAATACGCAGGCCGTACTGGATTATACGCATATCAGCCGGCGGTGGAATGCTCCCGCACGGTACTATTCCATTGAAATGAAAATAGGGAAAGGCGATGATAAGTGCTTGTTCGTTTATATAGATACCTCTCCGTTAATAGATAAATACCGTGAGGAAAAGGATGAATACCCGGATGCCTGCAGGCAGGATATAAATGAGCAACTGAAATGGATGGAATCCACTCTTTTCAAATCGGATGCACGCTGGAAATTCGTAATCGGCCATCATCCCGTTTATGCTGATACGGGCAAGGACATATCCGAACGTAGCGATATGCAGAGGAGAGTAGGTCGTATTTTGGAAAACAATGCTGTTGACTTTTATATCTGCGGGCATATCCATAATTTTCAATACATAAAGCCTCAGGGTAAAAAAGTCAATTATATAGTGAATTCGGCTGCTGCTTTATCACGTAGTGTAAAGCCTGTGGAGGGAACCATATTCTGTAGCGGAGACCCGGGATTCTCCGTATTTACAGTCTCGGACAATGCCGTCGATTTTTATTTTATAAACCATAAAGGGGAAACAATCTATACAAATAAAATAACAAAATAAAAACGGAATTTTATATGGATTGTTTATATCGGTAAATTATTTCCGGCAGTTAGTTCATCCGGCAATACTTTTATACTAAATAAAGCCTAGGGTATTTACTTTAGGCTTTAGTTATTATATAAATAAAAATTCCGGCAATTTCCTTGGTATTTCACATGCATTACCATGAATTTTTCTATTTAAAATATGTGATATAAAATTTATTTATTTTGAAATCAAAATTAATAGTAAGCGGTTATAAAAAAATGGGTTGTCCGGACTTCTCACAAGCGTGGACAACCCGTCATGAAGACAAATAATATCCCTCTGGTTCTATGGAGAGAAAGACAACTAATGTTTGATTATTATATCCTGTTTCTATTCTCATCCGGTACTGCGTTTTCCCTGCACTATCTTTATCTTGTTGCCGGTACCGTACGACGCTTATCCGCTACGGTAGGGCCATCCTTTTAATCGTCCGGTGCCACGCGGTCCTTTGCGGGTCATCACGCGCTGGCCCTCAAAGCGTGCGCCGTCCTCGATCTCCAGTTCTGTGGTCGCCAGGTCGCCGAGCAAAATTCCGCCTTTGCGCAGGAAGGTATGCCTGGTGATACCGGCATTGCCGTCCAGTAAACCGTATATATCCAGGAAGGCAGCCTAGATATTCCCGCGCATCTCTCCGCCGGGGCCGATGATCACGGCCTTTGTGCTGCAGATATCCCCGAGGACGGCCCCGTCGATGCGCAGGTCTTCACTGAGTTTTACCTCACCGGTGAAAACAGTACCGTTAGCCACTATGCTCGGAGCCTGAGCCTGCGGTCCGGTCCTCACATTCCTTCCCCTGTTCTTT
>NZ_BAAHWU010000084.1:0-6258 GCF_054601275.1 Dysgonomonas reticulitermitis
TTCTTGATTTTATATTTATCTTTGATCTGGGTTATCGGTGAGGTACTCATATATCTACTTTTTTGAATTTGCAAATACAAAAATACACCTGTAACCCTTCTTTTACAATACCGTTGCAACAAAGTCCATTTAAGTTATAGATCAATGAGCTGATGCTATGAAAAACAGGGCTGAACAGGGAGGGAAAGGCTTCCGGGTAAATTTGATTACTAAAGGATGGATTATCCTGCTGTTTCCCTTTGCAGGTACGGTTGTTTTGCTACCTTTAGCAGTGGTTTTCACCGATCAAAAAAGGCAACGGATTGGTAACGGAAGTATGGCTTAAAAACACCTTTTCCTGCTTTTTCCCCTTCGGGAAACCAATGCAAATGAATATGTTATGAACTGGTTATCAATAGGATGTTACTGAATTTTATTAATCCGCTGGTATATCGTATCTTTGTATTGTTATTATCACATCGTTTTTTATGGTATCTTTGCGGATAATCATTTAAACTTAAGCCTTGAGTTCTTTATGGGTTTTTGTTTACTTTCGTACAAGTACAAGTTTTAAAAATTTATCTATGCAATATAAAATAACGGCGCCCGTATTATTCAATTCAAAGATAAAACTTCCGTCATCGAAAAGTATAAGTAACAGGGCTCTTATACTGAATGCTCTAAGCCTGAATTCTTTCGATATAGAAAACTTATCCGATTGTGACGATACGGCTGTCATGGTAGAAGCTTTTACCTCGGGGAGTAATCTGATAGATGTAAAAGCCGCCGGGACATCGATGCGTTTTCTGACTGCGTTTTTGACTATTACTCCCGGGGAATGGATTATTACAGGTACCGAACGGATGCAGGAGCGCCCTATCCATATTTTGGTAGATGCTTTAGTCACTTTAGGTGCGCGCATACAATATTTAGGAAAAGTAGGGTATCCTCCTTTAAAAATTAAAGGTACAGCTATTGATGGCGGGGAAATTTATTTGTCCGGAGATGTTAGTTCGCAGTTTATTTCGGCTTTATTAATGATTGCACCTACTATGAGCAGAGGACTGACTATACATCTTGAAGGCGAAATTATCTCCGTGCCATATATTAAGCTGACCTTGGGTATGATGGCTCAGTTTGGCGTTAAGGCTCACTGGGAAGGCAATACTATAAGAATGCATTATGAAGAATACAAGCCGGTACACTATATTGTAGAATCGGATTGGTCGGCTGCTTCATATTGGTATGCGATGGCAGCTTTGGCAGATGAGGCCCAGATTCAGTTGACAGGTTTATTTAAGAACAGTATGCAAGGTGATTCTAAAGTAGCTGAACTCTTTACCGATTTAGGGATTGCGACAGAATTTACCGAAACAGGCGTAACGTTAGTTAAAACGAATAGGGTTACAAAAAAGATGTTTCATAATTTTGTGAATGAACCCGATTTGGCACAGACATTTGTTGTAACCTGCTGTATGATGAATATCCCGTTTTTGTTTACAGGTTTGCAAAGCTTGAAAATAAAAGAAACAGATAGGATAGAAGCTCTGAAAAATGAAATGAAAAAACTCGGCTACCTCATCTATGATAGTGAGAATAGTATTTTAGAATGGAATGGCGAGCGTTGCCAACCGGAAGAAAATCCAGTAATAAAAACTTACGAAGATCATCGTATGGCAATGGCCTTTGCGCCGGCAGCGATAAAATTAGGAGCAATAACAATAGCCGACCCGAAAGTGGTTACGAAGTCATATCCCGCTTATTGGGATGATTTGAAGTCGGTAGGTTATAATATAGAAGAATAAAATTAGTCCAGACGGTATCCATATTGACGGAGTAGGTTGTCCCTGCTTCGCCAATCCTTTTCTACCTTAACGAATATTTGAAGGAATATTTTCTTATTAAAGAAACGTTCTATATCCAGTCTTGCCATAGTCGCCACCTTTTTCAGGGCAGCGCCCTTGTGCCCTATAATAATCCCTTTTTGTGTGTCGCGTTCGGCAATTATCAGGGCCCTGATGTTGATTATATCTTTTTCTTCCTTAAACTCTTCCACTATGACCTCTACTGCATACGGTATCTCCTTCTGATAGTATAGCAGGATTTTTTCTCTTATAATTTCTGTGACGAAGAATCGGGCAGGCCGGTCTGTCAGAGCATCTTTTTCAAAATATGGAGGCGATTCGGGTATTAATTGTAATATCCGGTTTTTTATCACATCTACATTGAATTTATTCAATGCCGAGATCGGATATATTTCAGCTTTTGGCAGAAGTTCTTTCCATTGAGCTACCATCTTTTCCAGTTCCTGTTGATTGGTTTGATCTATCTTGTTTATTAGCAAAAGTACAGGAGCGTCCACTTTTTGTACTTTTTGCAAAAATTCTTCGTTCTTATCTGTTTTCTCTACAACGTCTGTCATATAAAGAAGAACATCTGCATCACTCAAAGCCGACTCTGAAAAGCTGAGCATAGATTCCTGCAATTTGTAGTTCGGACGAAGGACTCCCGGAGTATCGGAATATACAATCTGATAATCTTCGGTGTTTACGATCCCTAAGATACGATGGCGGGTAGTCTGTGCCTTCGATGTGATGATCGATACTTTTTCACCTACTAAAAGGTTCATCAATGTGGATTTACCTACATTGGGATTGCCGACTATATTTACAAATCCGGATTTATGCATTCTTATCGTATATTTTGTTGCAAAGTTAATTAAAAACCTCCGAAGATCGCTCTTCAGAGGTATTTTCTAGTGTTTGTATTGAAGAATAGAGTTTATCGGCCGTATCTTGATGTATCTATTTCGTCCACTTTTTGTTTTTTGTAATTGCCAAAACGGTATGTGAAAGATAGTCTGAAAACCGGTGAGTTAGCTTTGATATTCATTGTGTTGTACTGATTCATATAATCGATTTTGGTTCTGGCCCCACTCCGCAGAATTTCTTGTACCTGCGCCATTAGCTCAGCCTTGTTATCCAAAAATGTCCATTTCAATCCTCCTGTGATATTCCACATTTTCTTTATGTCGTAAATTCCCTGTATTGCTCCATTCATATAAAATCCGGATGCATCGAGTTTTATATTTGGTTTGGAAGATATGTTTACGGTATTCCTTAGTTGAAGGACAAACGAATTTATGTTTCTTTTATATGGCAGGTCATAAAAGTTGTCATCTTTTTCTTCCTGCCGTGTCAGTACGATATTCGCGCTCGCATCCCATATATTTTTCACTTTGAACGGTACGACGAAGAATATACCGTATTGTTTGCTGTAATCGAGATTCACCATCTGGAACATATTTTCCAGTTTATCCTGTGATTGGTACGGCAATTGAATGTAATGATCGGGATTGTATTCGTAATAACCACCTAAAACATATTTTTGGTTCATGATGAAATTCAGTTGGGTCTTGTAAACTCTTGAAAATTTCAGTTCGGGATTACCTTGTGCCGAAGAGTATGCATTGATCTTGAAAACATCGGAACTCAGAGCCCAATAGGGAGGATAGTTTATATCCGATGAAAAGGATAATTGTAATATTCGTTTTGGATTATGCATATAAGTGATATTTGCGTTGACAAAAGGCTGGAAGTCGTTCCATAGTGTTTTTTTCTTCCCCATAATATCTATCGATGCCCGAAAATAGTTCCCGGAAATAGAAGCTTGAGCCGATAATTTGCCGAAAGTTTTAGATAATCCGGCGAATATAGTCGCACTATGTTCTTTCTACTTGGTATTGTTTATAGAATCTATCGTTTCACTTTCAGGATTCTTGTAATAGTCGTAGCGGTTATTATTTTTTGAGTATGAAAAATTGCCTCCGTAGCTGAGTTTCCACTCTTTACTGACAGTAATAGCATGGTTTGCAAATAATTTCAAGTTACTGATCCGTTGTTCTGTGCTTGTTTTAAATGACGTTTGTGTAACAGAGCCATTTGAATCATAATATTTTTCAATAGCAGGGTCGTTAAAGAATGTATAATCAACTCCGGCTTTGAATTCTTTATGAGAATTATACTCAACTTTTGCATTATGCAAATACCTGTTCCCTTTTTTATTACTTTTTGAGTTGATGGTTGTATATGGATTCTGATCTTGTAAGAAAACAGTTTTAGATTCTGGATTGGAGTCTATGTCTTCATAATTTCCGGTGTAAGCGAAGGTTATTTTATCCTTATTTTTAAATGTATATCCCAATCCCAGACGGGTATTAAGATCTTTACTATCCGAGAGGGACTTATTGTCTTGAGTTATGTCGTATATATGATTGTCGAAAAGATGTTTTGCGTACATATGACTTTCGCCCCAACCTTTCGATTTACCTATACCGATAGTCAGATCCGCATTAAAAGATGACTTTGTATATACCAGGTTACCCCTCATTTTGTAAGATGCGTAGTGAGCCTGATTGTATTCCGCATTTCCTTCGCCCATTAATGTTGGCACTCCTGCTTCCTGATCTTTCAGGACTACATTGATAGCAGCCCCACGTATATTGTATTGAGGCGGAGCGCTATACATGATTTCTATATTGGCAACGCGGGAGGCGGGGATTGTTTTCAAAAGGCTGATTAATTGCTCTTTAGTCATGCTAGTCAACTGTCCGTTTATAAGTATGGTAAATCCCGAGCTTCCTATCAATTGTATGTCGTCTCCTGTACCGATTACACTCGGTACATTTTGCAGCGATTCGAAAGCATTGGACACTACCTTATTCTTGATCAGCATAGGAACATCATAAATAAGTTTCCCCTCTTTGGCTTTAACTACCGGTCGTTCGGCGCTGACTACCACTTCGCCTAATTCTTTGCTAAGAGATGCTAATACAAAGGGAGGTGTCTCTATATCGCTGTTTTCAATCTTGACTATTTGCTCCAACTTCTCATATGCCATGTGCTGTAAAGTTAGTATATAGCTGCCATTGGATAGATTTGTAAAACTAAACTCACCGAGTTTATCTGTTATTACTGTTTCGACTGAAAGGCTGTCCTCTATATTCTGTAATATACAAGTCACGGCTTCTACTTGTTGATTGCTCTCATTTGTTATTATCCCTTTCAGGGAATACGATTGTGCATAAAAACAAGTAGAAATACCAAGAAAAAACACTAAAAACGAAATTTTCATAGATTTATTTATTTTTAGTACAAATATAAGAAGTTCATCTCAAAAAATATGTTTCCATATTGCTATTTAGTGTTATCGAGTGTTATTATGCAGATTATTTACTACAATTGTTGCAGTCAGAGGGAATTTGCTTGACTTTCAGCAATATGGGAAAACTTCGCATGAAAAAGGCAACGGATAAGTAGATGAGAAAGTGCTGATATACACTTAGTTTTTCATGCTTTCAAATAACTCATTTCGCCGACAAAGATAGCAAAAAATATGTAGGCAAACAATAATTTCTCACACTAACTCCAATGATGTCTTGGCATTCTGCAACAGTTGCGCAGTATTGTGAGTATTAAGTTTAATATTCAGTTTTTGGCGGTAGTCGCGAATGGTATTAATGCCCAGAAACATCTTGTCGGCTAACTGCGGCAGGGTGTAACCCTCAGCTATTAATTGCAGCAGTTCCAATTCGCGGCGGGTAAGTTCTATCGGGTTGTTCTCGTTTTTTCGGAGCGTAATATTCGCATTCTCGCATAAAAAGCGTTCGCCGGATGCGACTTGTACAGATACCTTCGATAAGTTCTTCAGGCAGGGAATTTTTCAAAACATAGCCGTCTGCCCCTGCATCCAAAGCGCGGGTGATGGAAACAAGTTCGCCGTAACTTGTTTGCCTTGATTTTCGGACACAGGTCGATGCCGTTACCGTCAGGCATACTGATGTCGAGTAACAGTACATCCGGCTGTTTGTCTTTCAACAGTTCCCAGTACCCGGCGACAGAATAAGCCTTGCCGATGACGGAAGTTGTTTCTGATTCATTGATTAACCGTTCCAGTCCGTCGGCAATAATCTTGTGGTCGTCCACTATTGCAACCTGAATATGATTGTTCATAATTTGATGTTTTAATTCATTACAGTTTTTCCATTGTTTCAAATAATTTCGCCACGATAACTGCTTTTTGAGAGAAACCACAACAATCAATACCTTTTCTATTTCTATTTTTCGGACAGTATGAATATAGGCAAAGAATTTGTACCTTTCCTCTAAAAAACTAAGCCCCCCCTTATCTTTATGGGCTTCTTAGAGGTGTCATCCCTGTATTTTGACATAAAATCTCCTGTCCGCTCCTATCCGAAAGAGCAGAATGTCGTCATTTATA
>NZ_BAAHWU010000085.1:0-6002 GCF_054601275.1 Dysgonomonas reticulitermitis
TTTTGCCCATCAGTAAAAACAGACTCGCCATAAATCCCGTACTTTGACGAAGGCGGAGACGATAATTAATTTTCAACAACAAACAACATTGAATAATACTGTCTGAATAAGTTTGTTCGCCTACTTCTTTCTTCTTTCTGCTCAGATGATCCCATTCTTCCATTATTGATTCGTCCAACCATAAGGTTAAACTGCCGCGTTGGCACAAACTTTTGTTATACGCTTGCCAATTCTTGATTTTATATTTATCTTTATCTTTGATCTGGGTTATCGGTGAGGTACTCATCTATCTACTTTTTTGAATTTGCAAATACAAAAATACACCTGTAACCCTTCTTTTACAATACCGTTGCAACAAAGTCTGTTTTATCTATAATTGGTTCTCCGGTCAAACAAGATTCGTCTATCTGCATGGAAACTGTTTCCAGTAATTCACCATCGGCAGGGACTTCTTCTCCGGTATTGAGAATAACAATATCGCCCACTACTACATCTTTTTTGGGAATTTCGCATACATTTCCGTTACGGATAACTTTTATAAGTGTATCGTCATTGACTTGGTTTAATACATCGAATTTTTTGTTAGCATCCATTTCAAACCAAAAAGCGACCCCAATGGATAAAAAGATAGCACAAAAAATTCCGATGGTTTCAGCATAATGTCCTACTCCTTTGGTAATATGTTCTGCTATTGCTATTCCTAATGAAAGAAATGCAGCAATAAGTAAAATTCGAATGATAGGGTCTTCAAACTTCTCTAAAAAGAGTTTCCATAAAGATTCTCTTTCAGGAGGCGTTAATACGTTGTGACCGTGCTCTTTTCTACTTTTAAGAACCTGATCATCTGTTAAGCCTGTAAAATGGTGTTTTTGCTCCATGATATATGATATTTGTTTATATGTTTGCAATAGATACGATAGCCACCCGTCCGCCTTCTTCCTTTGAAAGCAGAAACTTTTTTCCGTTAGTAATTTCCACCATTGAGCCTATCGGAACTTCTTTATCATCCGAAACATCTTTCAATGAGGACAATTTCTCGTTGACGAAAACCCACTTATTGTTGTAGTACGAAAAATAACCAACTCTGACCTTTTGAGCATCTGTCAATTTCTCATTTCGTATAACATTCCGGTTTGAATGCCATTGGTGTAAGGTGGAGTTATTGTAAATCACCAAGCGTTGGTTTTCAGGCTTCCAAACAGTAGGTTTGAACTGATAAAAGAAGTCAACGACAGGAATTGAATGACTATATTTAGTTCCGCAAAACGGACAATGAGTATCTTTGGTATTGTTGTATATAAACCATTTTTGCTCACATTTTGGGTTAGAGCATTGCAATTTCAAATTATTTGTTTTGATAAGGGCTTGCTCCCAAGCATCAGCAGGAGGTCTTGAATTGGGATTATGTAAACCGTTGATGAAGGCTTGGTCAAATAGTTCCTTTAAATATGGACCTGTTATGGTATAGGGTATTTTTTTTCAAATCCGTCCAAGGGTAAAACTTGGTCAGATTATCGCCATATTCTCGTTTGAAGTTTCTATTACTTGCATCTGTAGGATGTTCTATAAATAAGGCTTTGGAACCCATCAATAAATCTTCTTCTTTTTCGGATTCCATTGTGCCAAAATAATTACCGCCACGAAGCGGATGCCGATAAAGCAAGTACATGTAAATGAGTACTGCTAAAGCATGTAAGTCTGTTAGCCGATTTGGCAATTTTCGATTTGAGTCATTTTTGCTTAGATGTTTTGTAGCCAAAACTTCGGGGGCTATAAAATCAGCAGTTCCGATAACATCGGGTGGAAATAAGCCCGGAACTACAAGCCCATCAATATCAATAATTGCAGCCGATTTACTTACAGGGTCTATCAGCACATTCTTATAAGATAAGTCTGAATGAGCTAAACCTGCCGCATGTAATCTTTTAACACCTCTTGCAATGTTTACGCAAACCTGAAAGTAACTTAACCAATTCCCTAATTCCGAATCATCTAATTTGGATTTAGATTGAATTGCTCTGAATTTTGCACTGGCAAACCACTTTCCTTCTTTTTCTTTTCCCTTTAACAGGTCATTGCTTGCATATCCCTTTTTGAAGAAAAAATTGCGATTGTAGCATGGAACAATAATTCCAACTTTCTTGTCAAACTCAACAATATCGGTTGGCCAAGTATATAAATCCTTGTAGTAAGCCCCACCTTCCTTATTAAAAAAACTGTCGAAATATTGGGTAACTATTTTCTTTAATCTTTCCTTGGAATTAAAGTCCTGTGCATCCCTATAGAATGCTACAACGTAGGATTTATCAGGGCTAAAGAAGACATCTTTCATTCCTCCCCGCATCGGATCTCCATTATCAACATATTGATAGGTCTTCCCTGTGTTGATAATTGATGACACTGTTTTTATATTCATTTCCTTGTGCTGTTAGGTTAAAAAATAACGGCTAAAGTTCTGTCATCATGATTGCCGGAGCTCCAAAAGTCCATCCATGACAAAAGTTGATTTTCAATCTCCTTGTTTTCTGAAGTAAACTCGACTTTGGTATTGTCTTCATTTTTCCCCTTTAAATCATTTAAAAATTCCATCCATTTCTCATGCTTTTCGAGATTGGCTTCTACTACAAACTTTGGGTCATAAATTCCATCAGTCATTAAAAATAAACAAGAAAAATCTGTGATGACCCTGAAATTAAAGCGAGTAGCCATCGGATGTTCTTTTGAATCGAAAATGTCAAGTTGCGTAATGAAGCGTGTTCCACCGCCAAATTCACCAACATCAAGCCAATTAAGTAATGAGGTTTCTGTTTGATTCTTATTCATTACGGCAATAGGGCAATCTCCTACACCAAATGAAAGAATCAAATATCCAAAATCGTATTTTTTGAATAAAGCAAATATGAGTGTAGAGTGGAAATAATCCAGTGGTGTTTTGGCTTTTGGATTATCAAATAATTCCGGATTACTCTTATAAGTTTCTATCGCTGTTTCCCTAATTTTATTGTGGGCAAATGTTGTTGCTTTATATAATATTTGCTTGGATAGGATTTCGGCTTCTTTCAAAAGTGCTTCATCCTTTGTCTGAATAAATCCTTGAATTTTTTGTTCAAAATCTTTGTCTTTATCTAATTCTTCCGTTTCTCTAAAATATTCTGCCACCGCATTGCAGGCTATTTTTGAACCTTTTCGTGATAGAGCATAACCTCCTGCACCATCAGCAACAGCAACTACTGACCATCCATTTTTTTTATAATATTCAAATGCAAAGTCATCATCCCGAAACGAACCGACATTTTTGTGTGAACGACCTCTTTTCGATGCAACAACAATATGTTTTTCGCCCAATTGCTTGAAATCGCTGTCGTCGTCTTTTTTCCAAAAGATAGCACTTTGGTCACTTGGTATATCTTTCCACAGCGTTTTAGGGTCTGGATTGATAACTAACGGAATCAATTTTTCATGTGCAGGATCGTTTTCCGGCTCCCCATCAACTTTAAAAAACAGTTTAATTTTGAAATCTCCACCGAGAATGAGTTTTCCTTCAATCGTATTGGTTGAATTATTAAAAGCCAATCCAAACTCTGACAAGCCTTCAAACTCTAAATGAATACAATCTGACAAATTTAATTGTTGAAAGTCAATACATACCTGATAATCTTTTCCAACAGTTGCATTTGGTATGATGATTTGTTGACTGATAATATCTGCTATTCTGTTTTTTAATATCCATTTATCCATCAGCATATTTTGATTTTCGATAATTTGTTTTACTGTTTCAATATTTGATTCACTTTCTGTGAACTCCTCAAATAGGCTGAGCCTGCTTTGTGAAATGGATATACCCTTTCCCTTAAACAAAGAATGAATGTATGATTTTGCCTTTTCCATTTTGTCAGCCTTGTGTCCGGGTTACATTGAAATTACCATCACCCGCTCCATAAGTGCCTTTATTTCCACACCAAGGGCAAGTACTGATTTCTTCGGCACCAATGCAGTGTAATTTTCCACAACTACACATTGCAAAGGCAAATTGGTTTCCACAACAAGGGCAGGTTGGCGCACCAATTAGTTTATCTGTATTAACCTGATAACAAAGGTTTGATTCTCCTGATAATTCAAAATAAGTATTATCTACTTGAAATGCCCCAATCAACTTATAATCAAATCCGATATCTCCAGATTTATTTATAAATACATTTTTCCTGTATTTCATTAGATATGGGCGCTGAGTGTTTTGGCATTTTGCAGATAAAACGACAAAGTTGTCATCGACCATTGGTTTTGCAGCTTCTTTTGACAAATCAATTTTAGAAATTGTTTCTCCATCTAACTTTGCCAATTCAAATCCGGTGGAATTATTTTCAACACTAACGCTGCTTGTTTTGATGGAGTCTGTGACCCATTTGAAGAATTGTTTATAAGCGGCAGTATCAGCATTTTTAAAATGTAGTACATTTTCAGTTAATTCACCAAGCAAATGGCTGTCTGTTTCATCTCCGAAGGAAACTGCAACTAAGTTGGCCGTTTTTTGCCAATTTCTTTTCCACTCAGTAATTGCAGCTCTGGTGTCATCGGTGGGAACACCATCTGTAAATAAAAATACTATCGGCTTCCAATCGCCTTTTTGTTCGGCAGTCGTTTTTATTAAATTTCGTCTCAACTCAAACATCAGATGGCCTAATCCATTGCTCAACGAGGTGCCGCTCCCTATTGGAAATTTAGGAGGATAAAAACTGATTATCTCCTGTAGAGGAACAAGTGTTTTAGGCTGACCGGCAAAAACAATAATTGAAACCCATACTGTTTCAATAGCATTGGAGTCTGTTTTTAACGCCTGAATGATGGTTGATAGTCCTTCTTCAACCTGCTGAATGGGTTCTCCGACCATTGATTCGGAGACATCTATCAAAAAATAAATGGGAAGTCGTCTCATAATCTATCTTTAATCAATTTAGTATATAGTTCTAAGTTCTCAATATCATAACAGCACAAAATCACTTTATTTGGATATTCGTTTTCTACAAGGTAGCTGGAAATTACATCAAGCGAGATATTAGCTGCTAAGTCTTTAGGGAATCCATAGGCACCAGTGGAGATATTGGAAAATACGAGTGTTTGAAACTTTTCATTTCTAGCTATTTCCAAACAGTTGGTATAACACAAAGCCAATAAAAGCTTCTCATCCTCTGTTTTGAACAAGTATCTAGGCCCAACTGTATGAATAATATATTTACAGGGTAAATTAAATCCTGGTGAAAGTTTTGCTTCTCCAATTTTACAAGCTCCTATGTTCTTACAATATTCTCTTAATTCTATCCCTGCTTTTCTATGGATAGCACCATCAACACCGCCACCACCAAGCAAAGATGGCTTTGCTGCATTGACAATACAATCAGCATTATATTCCGTTATGTCACCAAAATGTAATTCTATTCTCATTTTACATTAAATTACCAAATGAACTTCCAATGGTGGGGCTGGCAAAGCAACTGTATCAACGGTTCCCATACTTTTATTACCCTGCTCAATTGTATCCGAAACCCATTTAAAAAATTGTTTCAATGTTGAACTGTCAGTCGTATCTAAATGAACTACTGTATCCGTTAACTCCTTAAGTTTAGAGTTGTCTGCTAAATGTCCAGCAGCACAGCCAATGATAGTTCCAAAATTCAGAGATTTAATTTTTGGAATCATTTCCGAGTATAGCTGTAAATCAGATGGTTTCCCGTCTGTAAAAATGAAAAGTAAAGGGCGCCAATCCATAAGTGGTCGGAAGAAATTTCGATCACTTTTTTATCTACGTTTTAAAGAAAATGGAAGGGTCTCCCCCACATTCCACGACAATCATTGATATCATCAGATTTCTGATTTCGACAGTAAATCTTCGTTTAGCTGTTTTATAACCAATATTATTGGCATGTTTGTATATCAAGATAAGCATTGCAACAATCAAAGTCATATACAGCATTACTTCTATTCCATTTTTGTTTAAAGAAACAAGA
>NZ_BAAHWU010000086.1:0-5737 GCF_054601275.1 Dysgonomonas reticulitermitis
ATTCTGCTAATCATCCTGCTCCTAATTTTATAGCAAAAACTTTGTCCTATTTGCATTGGGCTAAAGTTCTTGTTCCACAAAGCAGATGCGAAAAATGAGCGTTGCTTATACGGAACTCAGGTTATTAACTAAATTATCTAAACTTATGAGAAAAGCAATTATTTTCTTTTGCATGCTTATCTCATCCTTATGCCTTTTCGGGCAAACGGATGTGAAAGGAGTTGTTTTTGATGCCGAAACAAATGAAACACTCGTTGGCACAAGCGTATCGATCAAAGGTTCGACTCAGGGCGTACTGACTGACGAGAATGGCGCCTATTCGATCAAAGCAAAGCCAACCGATGTCTTAGTCTTCAAATTTCTGGGATATAACGAACAGGAAATCACCGTTGGTACCCAAACAACCATCAATGTACGCCTGGTAACAGACGGTGTTGCCCTTCAGGAAACAGTTGTTACCGCTTTAGGTATCAAACGCGATACCCGGGCTTTGGGATACGCTATCAGCACAGTCAGGGGCGATGATTTAATAAAGGCCGGTCTTACAAACAATCCATTGTCTGCACTTTACGGAAAAGCAGCCGGAGTAGGAATCCAGGCCACAGCAGCCGGGCCGATGGGAGGAATAAAAATCAATGTGCGCGGCGCGCAGGGATTGGAATCCACATCGAGTACGCGGCCATTGTTTGTAGTAGACGGAGTGCCTATGTCCGACTCGGATTCGGACATGTCCTCGCGCGGTTATGATCCGCTAAACTCTTTTGACTACGGATCGGCCGTCAACGACCTCAATCCGGAAGATATTGCGTCTATGGAAATACTCAAGGGAGCGAAAGCTTCGGTTCTGTACGGTAGTCGCGGGGCGAACGGGGTTGTGTTGATCACTACGAAAAGCGGAGCCGGAACGCGCGGTTTAGGCGTGCAACTGTCATATGGTTTGGAAACAGAAGTTCCTTACCAATTGATCAAATTTCAGAACGAATACGGTTCGGGAGTGAATGAATACGACATGAGCTACACCGACGGAACCAAAACTACGCGCCGCGTAGTCAGTAGCCGTTACGGTTTCGGTCCTAAATTCGACGGTTCGAATATCATGTTCTTCGATGGCACGATGCGCAAGTATCAGGCTTATGAAGACAACTATATGGCCCCGTTCAACAACGGTTCCACATCGAGCTTCTCCGCAGCCATACAGGGTGGGAACGACAAAGGGAATATGCGTCTTTCGTTTACTAATTTCGATTATAACGGAACGATGCCGAATCAGGGACAGATAAAAAACTCGCTTAGCTTTAACGGGCAGATTACTGTATCGCCGTTTGCGCGCTTCGAGTTTGTTCAAAACATCTATAATGTAAAAAGTACCAACAGGCGTCCAAACCTGCAGCGTTTTATTTCATATGGCGCCTACAACCGCGACTATGATATAGAGACCGCAATGAATAGCTATAAGGACGAGAATGGTTATCGCATATCTCTGAGGGATTTGACCAATATCGAAGCATCCGGTTGGGGATGGCCCTCTGCCTTCGCCGGCGACCAGGATGGCTTTTTCAGTATGTTGTGGAATAACAACGAGAACCGGAACCACGACAACCGTCTGCACACTGTTACCTCAGCCAAGGCTTTCTTTACGCCGTTACCCTACCTGACGCTGACAGTGCAGGGAGGTCTCGACTACGCAGACACCGAATATATCAAAAAGAACAAGATCGAAAATTTAAACCCTGAAACCGGTTTGGCGGAAGGCGGGCTATTCCGTTACAGCCGCGAAAGGAATAAAATACAAAATTATGACGCTTTTCTGTCTTTCGATAAGAAATTTAAGGATACATGGAATGTATATGCCATGATTGGAACTTCATATCGCAAGGAGAACTATACCAGTGTGGGTGTCGGAACGTATGGCGGGCTTAAATTTCCTGATTACTGGATGCTGAAAAACGGGGCTGGATGGCCAAGTCAAGATAATAGTACAGATGTTTCTTCATACGGTCTAGGAGATGAATCCATGTACAGTGTGTTCGGACAAGCTACGCTTTCGTATAATATGGAATATGTACTGGAACTTCAGGCGCGTAACGACTGGGCGTCTACGCTGACCAAGCTAAACCGTTCATATTTCTATCCCGGAGTTTCTTTTGTATGGAACTTTACGGAACGTTTCCATATACCGAAGGTGAATTATGGTAAACTACGCTTGTCATGGGCCGACGTTGGGCGTGCAGCCGGTCGTTATTATGCATACAAGGCTTATGAGATGAATACGTTGCCGGCTCCTAATACGAACATAAATGATGTAGTCGCTCCGCAAGACTTGTTTTCCGGAGATCTGAAGCCGGAACGCAAGCGGGAGTTCGAGACCGGATTTAACCTGAGGCTATTCGACAGCCGGGTCGAAGTAGACTTCGCTTATTACAACAGTACGCTTTATAACCAGATCATGTCTGTGCCATTATCACCAACGACAGCGGCAAATAATATCCGCATCAATGCCGGCAAAATAAACAATCAGGGATTAGAATTCTTTGTCAAAGGCACACCGATAAAAACGAATTTCTTCAATTGGGAACTGTCTCTAAATCTCTCTAAGCAATGGGATAAAGTAGTAGACTTGTATCCGGGCATAACCCAGATCAGTAAAGAATATTATGGTATAGAACTCCGTGCAGCAGAAGGAGAACGCATGGGCAGCTTGTGGACGCAGGACTACCTGAAAGACGAGAACGGCAACCGGATTGTCAACGCCAACGGGCAATACCAGATTTCCAATGACGTGAAAGACAGGATATGTGTGGGTACTGTCAATCCGAACATAATCGGAGGTTTGACCTCCAACTTCTATTTACAGGGCGACTGGGGGATGCTGAACCTGATGGCCGGATTCGATTTCAGGCAGGGAGGAAAAGTACTGTCGATCAGTAATTATTACCTGATGGGTAACGGAGTGGCAGAAGAATCGTTGCAATACCGCGACGCAGCGCACGGTGGGCTGACATGGACCGAAACCTTGTCTGACGGCACTACCCGCGAACGCCACGACGGATTGATCCTTCCGGGAGTAAAAGGGGACGGAACGCCAAACGATATTGTTGTCAACGCATATGACTACTATAGAACCACGTATAATCGCGACGATTACAAAAACTGGGCGCCGGACCTTATAAAAGATAACAATTATATTAAGTTCAGGGAATTGTCGTTGAATTATACGTTCTCTAAAAAGATCTCATCCATGCTGCGCCTGCAAAAACTGTCGGTAGGGCTGACTGCCCGGAATCTGGGTTACCTGTACAAATCGATCCCGAATATCGACGCGGAAGCCCTCTTGGGAACCAGCGGATCTAACAGTTGGATAGAATACAGCAATTACCCGGCAAGCCGTACGTTCGGATTTAAAGTCAATGTAAGTTTCTAAACCATATAAAAATTCCTAAAATGAAAAAGTTAATATATATATTGTTACTATCTGTTTCGCTTGGTTGGGTGTCCTGCTCAAGTGAACTGGACGAATATTGGAAAGATCCGAGTAAATATGTTCCGCAGGAGCCCGAGCAAACTGTCTCCGGGTTGCTTACCAATATGCAAAAGACCCGTTTTTGGCTGGAAGATTACGGCGAATGGTATTGGTTGCTTTCCTACCAGACATTCGAAGTGCCGCAGCTTGCTGCGCTGGCACCGTACAGCGAAAGCTTTATCAATGCGAATGCCGATGCCGAATACGGCAACCTGGACAGATTTATGGCTGATGCCAACGGAAATACTTACGGGCGTTTTTCCCGCTTTTATACCGACCTGAGAAGCTATATGTCGATCAATGATGAAATAGCAGAAATGGAAAGGCTTGGCAAGCCTACCACCAATGCCATAATATACCAGCGTTTGGCCACCGTGCTAAAGAACGTAGTAGCTTTGCAAACCGTCGATATATTCAACAGTATCCCGTATACCGAAGCATTCAAAGGCACGTCGGGAGTCTTCTTTCCAAAGTATGACGATCCGATGGAAATCTATAAATCGGTGATAGACGAATATAAGACCATAGTTGCCGAACTGCCATCTATATACGCTAACATGTCCGATGTGCATAAAAAAACATTTGAAACGCAGGATATATTTTTCAAAGGCGATATCAACAAATGGATGCAATATATCAATTCGCAGAACCTGAAGGCATGCGTCCGCATTTCAGGCGTTGCCGAAGACTATGTGAAGCCCTACATCGCCGAAGCTATCAAAAATTTGCCGGCCGAAGATTTTATGATGACTTCGCCCCAATTGAACGAGAACCGTGTAGGCCTCTCTTCTGGCGGCATCATACAGCGTGGGCGCTACGAGAACTACTATTGTATGACTATCCCGGATGTGATAATGACCCGTATGAACCGCGGCGGAGACGAGTATGATATTAACGAAGACGATCCGCGCCTGCCGGCTATCGCTATCGGATTTACACCGGACGGAACTACTGACCGCGTCGAGTATTACGGCGTATCAATGAACTGGGAAAGACAACGTCACCTGCGTATTACATTGCCAATAATCAAGGAGGTAGATGGTAAAGGAAACAGCTACGATGTTAACGGAGGAAGATGGAACATTACCAATCCGCTGGATAAAACTCCGGGAGTCAGCCACTCCAACATGATACGCCCACAATTTTCGATGGACGTGATGGTGAAATCTTGTATGTTCTCTTATTACAATCCGGTGACTTATGTGCTGAGCGAATCGCCGCTCCGTATTGTAAGCCAGGCCGAAACCGATCTGTTCCTGGCCGAAGTAGCTCTGAAAAACCTTGCTTCTACCGGTAAGACGGCAGGCGCTCACATTAAAGATGCCGTGAAACATTCTACCGACTACTGGTATATGATGAATGCGGCTCCGAATTATGCGGGAACCATGACGGATGCTACCAAAGCTATTTTAACCCCTACCAAGCCTTCCACCGCGATTATTGATAATTACGCGAATAAGGTTCAGGGCGAATTTGACGCTGCCGCGGGAGTAGAGGGCAAAATGGAAATATTGATGCAGCAGAAATATATCCACCTCAACATAGCGGGAGCTTATGAAGCGTTTGCCGAACTGCGACGCACACGTCATCCGAAACTGGAACCGATAACTTGTATAATTCCCGCCAAGTCTTTAATAAACCAAACCATGATGCTGGAGCGTTTCACATTGCCGCCATCCGAACGGACAAACAACATGGAGTCGTATTCGGCAGTAATGGAAGACGACAAATGGGGTAATCCGGTATTCTGGGTACCACAATCTAAAGTCAGCGAGTCGTATTTCCTTCCGGCTGCTATCAAACCGTCGCTCCCTTAATAAATAAAGAGTTGCTCCCTGTTCGGAAACAACTCCTAATATATGTGAATAAACAGAGGCTATCCCAAATGGGGACAGCCTCTGTTGCGTTTACAATAAAAAATAGAGAAACTAATTTAATTGCTTATCGTTTAGAGAATAATCGTTACTTCTGCAAATAAATGACGGGGCTATTCGAAAGCATGAAAAACAAAGTGTATCTAAGCACTATACTATATCCTTATTTATCTACTACCCATTTTCATGCGATATTCTTTTTCAAACTAAGTAATTTATGATAATTAATGCAACATTCTCTTTGTCATCCTGAGGCACGAAGGATCTCGTTCCTTAAAAGCGGAACTGACAAGAGATGCTTCCTATCGTCAGCATGACAAAAACGAAAATTATGTTGTAATAA
>NZ_BAAHWU010000087.1:0-5703 GCF_054601275.1 Dysgonomonas reticulitermitis
ACTCAAATGTTTGACATTAAATAAATTCATCGGGATTGGTATGCCCGATGCTTACAAAGTGAGTTAATTTTACTTGCTACGATAGTGAAGAAAAATACCAGATTGACTGCCGTTGCAACAAAGTCCTATCAAAATATTACTTTCTTTTGTCATTCTGAGTGTAACGAAGAATCTCGACTTTCAAAGAGAGATCCTTCACTCCGTTCAGGATGACAACCAACGGTCACAGGAGCGTAGCGTATGTAAATAGATAATGAAATTTACTTTTGACACACCCTCTTCTTTATAAGTCAAATTTTAATCTGTAAAGTATGGGTATTACGGAAATTATTATATCTTTGTGCTGCCCAAAATACACGGGGGATTAGCTCATCTGGCTAGAGCGTTAGACTGGCAGTCTAAAGGTGATCGGTTCGAGTCCGATATTCTCCACAAAATAAATACTCCTTGCACTAGAAAAGTGTAGGGACTTTTTTTAATATACTACAGACAATCCAATATATAGTAATCTTTTTCAACATCATAAATAAAATTATTTGCTAAAAGAGCCTTACATGAAGCAATATTATCTTGCTCGGGCTGAACAATTATAGCTTCGGGATTCTTTACTTTTAATATTCTATCTACTAATATCTTGACTATTTCTTTTCCATATCCTTGTCCTAAGTAATCTACCTCTCCTATTAAATAGTCTATGCTATATATTTTATTGGGGGACACTACCGAATACCAATCTTCCTTAGCGTCAAAACATTCATAAAACTGACAGAATCCGAATGGAACATTATTGTCATCTAAAACAATGTAATGAAACAAAAAACTAAAATCGCCATTCCTTTCTTCTATTTCATTTAGCCACTCCTCAGCATCATGGTACCACTTCAATATATAATCTTTATGCAACCATTTGCTCAACAAACTGACATCAGAATCGGTTACAGGCCTTAGTGTTAACTTATATTCTTTCATACTTAAGTCAAAGCTATTATAATTCTGACAAAATTTCTAATAAAAGAAATTAATAATTTATGCCAATCAGCAGTTAAAGTTATTGCTGTAGTGTAAAAACGTTCGATTATCTTGAGCAGATAAACGTCTATTGCTTATATTCTCAACATATGCTCATTACTGCCGCGCCCTACCGGGCTTGTCCTTACTTTTGGCATTGCCCAAAAGTAAGCAAAAAGCTAGCGCTTCGTCCCTCGGCGACCCACAACCGGTTTGCCGGCTGAAAGGGACGAACGGGCTATCGCCCCGTCCCTTTCTACGCCGCCTGCACCGTGTGGGTTCCCCCGCCTGCGGAACTAATGCGCGGGAGGCTGACGCACGACAAGAGCCTGCCTTGTCTGGCTTTAGCTGCGCCGTTAGCTTCAAGTACGGGGCACCCATAGGACGAAGAAGGCGTTAAAAACAAAAACGTGTTTGAGCTTATCAAATGATTCGTATTATACAAAACCCGGAGCGAGTTTTTTTGTTTAGCCTTTAAGTCCGTTATGGGTCGGACGTTGAAGTGGGGCGCAAAAGCGTTTTTGGTTCCTTTTGCGGCTTTGGGCAAAAGGGACGCAAGCAATCTGTGATTGCGCGCAGAAGAAAATGATGAAAATAACCGAACAATTAATTACATACACTTCGTTCCTGTGAATATTAATTCAACTACTGATTCACATAAGTTATGATTCTTTTTTAGAATCTTACGCCATAACCAACCATGATTGTCGCACAATCCCAATCTTGGAACGTATACTTGAATTCAAAGTTTGCATAGCTATTGTCTGAAAGATCGTAGCTGGCGCCTGCTCCCAAGTTGAATCCAAAATCTGTCATTCCATGCGATTCAGTCTTAACACCGCCTCCAAGATCAACGGAAGAAACTCGGTTGTTTATAACCCCAATACCGGCCAAAGGATATATAGATAATCCGTCTTGTACCTCAAATACATAATGAGCATTCAGGTTTATATCTAATCCTGTTCTATTACTTTTAGGAAAGAAGAAAGTTACATCCGGAGCTAAACGAATATTATCCGTAATGTTATAACGACCTTCCAGGCCTAGGCCAAATCTTTTATAATCTGTTTGATACCCGGCTTTCAATAATAAAGATTTAGTTCCTGTTTGTGCATTCACACCCATGAAGATAGCGATTGACGCTATAAGGAGTAATAATTTTTTCATAACGATTTGTGTTTTAAATTCGAGGCTAAAGTATATTAATTTTTTAATATTTACAAAATAATATAGCACGGATTTTTTTCCTTATTGAAGGCTCTTAATTGCATTGATATACAAATATTATATCTGGTGATTTTTCTCTTGTATTTTCTCTCTCTAAATAGTCTATGAGTGTACAAAAAAATTTATTACTTTTGGAGAAAAATACTAAACATACTAAAATGATATTTCGTTTTTTACTTTTATCAGACGAGGTTGAAGACTTCAAACGTGAAATTCGGATCAGTGCGGATGCGACATTTCTTGACCTGCATAAGGCTATTCTTAAATCGGTGGATTATAAGGAAGGGGAAATGACGTCTTTCTTTATATGTAGTGACGATTGGGAAAAAGAACAGGAAATTACGCTTGTGGAAATGGATACAAGTTCAGATGAAGATTCATACACCATGGATGTGTCGGTTTTGAACGACTTTTTAGAAGATGAAAGGCAAAAGCTCATGTATGTATTCGATTATCTGACAGAAAGAGCGTTTTTTATGGAACTTCGCGAGATAATTACCGGGAAAGATATCGATGAGGCAGTATGTACAAAATCGATAGGTAATCCTCCGGCTCAGACTGTGGATTTTGATACTGTTGCAGCAAGTTCAGCGACATTAGATACCGGAGAAAACTTTTACGGGGACGAAGGGTATGATCTTGATGAGTTAGATGCGGAAGGTTTTGACGGGCTGGATGATGTCCGGTTGCCTGGTGACGAAGAATATTAATGAAAACCCTGATAGTACTGCTTGGCCCTACGGGTGTAGGGAAAACAGCGCTAAGTATAAATATTGCTGAATATTACAGGTCTTGTATCGTATCAGCAGATTCCCGGCAATTTTTTAAAGGATTGGAAATTGGTACTGCTGCCCCTACAGCGGAAGAAAAGTCTCGTGTCCGGCATTACCTTGTGGGGATGCTGGATGTGGCGGATTATTATAGCGCCAGTGAATTTGAGCAGGATGCGTTATCTATTATAGAGGAAGAGCACAAATCTCAGGATGTTGTTGTCGCTTCCGGAGGATCGATGATGTATATCGATGCCTTATGCAAGGGAATTGATGATGTACCCACAATAGATGAGAAATTAAGGCAAGAAGTCTACGCTTTATACGAACGTGAAGGATTAGATCCTATTCGTTCTCAGTTAAAAATGCTTGATCCTGACTTTTATAGTGAGGTTGATCTGAAAAACTACAAGCGGGTAATTCATGCTTTGGAAGTCTGCCTGATGACGGGAAAACCTTATTCTTCTTTTCGTACAAATACAAAAAAACACCGGCCGTTTAATATCATAAAGATAGGTTTGATGCGTAATCGTGAGGAGCTTTATGGACGTATTAACCGACGGGTGGATAAGATGATGGCTGAAGGATTGCTTGATGAAGCCGGAAAATATTATCCTCAACGACACCTCAATTCACTCAATACGGTAGGATATAAAGAACTTTTCAAATATCTGGATGGAGAATGGTCTCTCGAATTTGCAATAGACAAAATAAAGCAAAATACACGTATATACTCCCGTAAGCAAATGACATGGTTTAAGCGGGATAAAGAAATACACTGGATAAATTTATCCGAAATAAACGATAGCGATGCATTAAGCCAAATAGTAGAATTAACTAAAATATGTAATTAATTGTTTTACTATTGTTAAAATGAGATATATTGTTTACTTTTGACTAAACTAAAAAAACATTATGAAGCTTTACAAATATTTGGTGATTATTGTATTATGTGTTGTTGGTTTTACAGGCTGTGGCGATAAGATAACAGAAGAGTACTATACTGGTACCATGTTGCATAACGAATATATCATTGTGGAAAAGGATGCAAACAAATGGTGGTGGGATGAAGATCTGGAAAGTTATGTCTATTCATTCGATATACCAAAACTGACTAAGGGCATATATGATGATGGTACAGTAGTAGCTTCGGTGTTTGTAGATCCGGAGACAGATCATGAAAGAATGGAGCTTCTCCCTTTTTTGTTTACATATTGGGCTGAATATGATGATGGAACATTGAAAACATATACAGAAAATGTAAACTGTTCTATTCAACCAGGCGTTGTAACATTTTACATTCAGGCATCAGATAGAAATGACGGGGGGGTTAAGAATGATTATCAATTTAAAGTTTCTTTGATAGGTGATGCAAGTTTATTCCGTTAAATAAAACTTACCATAATACAAAAACAGACATAGAATATTCTATGTCTGTTTTCTTTTTAGTCCCAAATTCTATTGCTCTATTTTCTTGTACTTCCACAGACTATTTTCCCCTTTACTGAGAATCAGTGAATCTGCTGTCAGTAAATTTATATGAAGCGTATTATTTAATACGGAATCTGTATGTAGATTAAGCTCGAAATCACTGATTGTAAAGGTATATTCCGAAGTCTCATTCAGGTCTACCATTTGTTGAGAACATTTATTGCCGTTAAATATCAAATAAGTTATTTGCTTATTGTAATCAACATTAATGGTATCGAACAGATTGCGCTCTGCATCTACAAGCATCCACTTACCCTGTATAAATTTGTGATTAGCTTCATCACTATTGTACGGTTTGCAGCATAGTAATAAGCTGGTAAATAGTGTAAGAAGTATTATTTTGTTAGCCCGCAACATATTTTTGCAAATAATTTACTGCAAAAAAACAAATAATTTCCCGTAATAAGAAGTTCTGTTTCGTAAAAATACCAGGTCAAACGCATCTAATTTTTAATCAGATTGATTAGGTAGTTGTTGTCCCACCCTGCTTTGAGCCTTTTCCCTCTGACACCAACTTTTGTTATTTTGTCGTTTTTCAACAGGTTTAAAGCTATCCGGTTTAATAAAGAGTAGTTTTGAGCTGCAAATCCGGTTCTTTTGCGACTGCTATCTTCATTGAAACCAACATCAAGTACCCAATGCAACGAGTTTTCAACACTCCAGTGAGCGCGTATGGATTGGTTTATGAGTTTAGCATCAGCCACAAGACTACTGATATAAAGCCGGGTTTCCTTCTCTGTCTTACCACTGGATTTGATATAACGTTCCGATTCTATCTTTACCAAAGTTCTTAGTCCTTCCCATTCTTTCTTTGATTCAATCAGGGAAAGGTCATCTATAACCAGGCATCTGCGGGTTTCCACCCTCCCATGTCCACTATCCAGCTCTTCGTTGGAATCACGAATCGGCAGGAAACGAAAAGAATCCTCTACTTGTTCCAAAAGATTTCCTTGATTGCCCTTGAGGGCTAACAGGTAATCAGCTTCTTTCTCTATGATTTTAGATGCTATATCCTTTTGGCATCCCATGGCGTCTATCGTTACGATACAACCTTTAAGTACCAGCAGTTCCAATAGTTTAGGAATAGCTGTTATTTCATTACTCTTTTCATCAACTTTTGTTTGACCCAATACGATGTGATTCTTTTCAGCCCAGGCACTGACCATGTGAACGATGGACTTTTTATCTGAAGTACGGCTACCGCACA
>NZ_BAAHWU010000088.1:0-5523 GCF_054601275.1 Dysgonomonas reticulitermitis
TAACTTTTGGCAAAGCTAAAGACAAGTAAGCCAATTCAAATCGTCACGCAACTAAAATCTTCTGAAACCACAATGTATAAAGCATTTCAAAGAACAAGTTTTAATTTTTAGTGCCCACTAGTGATAGGATAAATCAAATTGATGGAAAGAGAATATCCGTAGAACCAATTCTAATTACTAAAAATATGACTTCTTCTAAATATTTAAAGGAATATTCTCACTCATTCTCGTATGAGAAAAATACTTATTGTTTGCAAATTGATTAATAATCTAAAATAGTCAATAACAAAGCCACCAACAAATTAATGTCAGTGGCTTTTATTCTTTAGGACAATATCCGATTCTATTTATATATAAAATCAAAATTTGTCCTTTCTTTTTAATAATTGGTTTGGGTAAATAGGATTTTGGGCAAAAAAGTAATCTTATAATTTGAGACAATTTCATATAAGGGGTATATAATAAAAAAATAGTCTGTTTCTGTCTCAAATAAATATTGTTGTAATTTATTCTAAGCGATTGAAAATTCGCCTTTATCTATAATTTTATACCCTTTAAAGCGTTCTCCGTCTCTGGTTACAGTTGTCCGATTCGATACTTTAAAATATAGCTTTAGGGTTGAAACAGTGGTCTTTAAACATATATTGTGCTTAATATTTATACTTTCCAAAGTTTCTTTTATTTCGGATTCTGTATAACCACTTCCAATATTGAAAGATTTTAAAATAGCATTTATAACAGGTAGTTGAGTTTTTTCTTTCCGTTCTTCTTCATTTTTTAATCGTGTTTCCATTTTCTGTTTGTTATAATTGTCAATATCAATATAATCACATCCGAAATTGATATAATATTCATAGGTCAAAGAATCTTCTTCTTTGATTTTATCTAAAGGACTGACTTCTCCAAACATAAAATCAAAGCTAAATGAATGAGGACAAGTTCTGTCTGGAATAAGTTTTTTTAGTTTTTCAATAGTTTCTTTTCGTTGTTCTTTAGTTATAGATTTTTTAGTGGTAATATCTCCCATGTTTTTATCATACCGTTTATCGGATTCCACAACGTTAAAATAATCTGTATTTGTATATGCAATATTAATTTGTTCTGGATTCCGATAAAATGCCTTTACTTTCTCATTATTTAAGAAATTTTCGACCATAAAAGCATCAAATTCGCCGTCATTCCTTAAATAGTTCTTTATAGAAAGTTTATCTCTTATTTCCTTTAATAAATCTCTTGCACCTTGTGTTGTAGCGATAGGCTCTATCTTTTCTTTTATAAGATTGTAGGTGTGTTTTTGTTCTTCCAAATATTTTATTAATTCATTTTCTGGTGTCATTTCAATATTGTAATCATAGTTAGTTATATGAATAATTTTATCTATTCCATTTCTGAATCTTCCACAAATTTGTATAGCGTGTGTTGCTGGGTCTATAATTGTTTGCTTCTTCGTTTTACAATCAGAAATCATTATTATATCTGGTTTTTCTTTACATTCCAAATCCACTGCGGAATAAAACCGACTTGTGAAAAAGTTGTATTTATTCAGTCCTGTAAAAGATTTGGATACACAATTTATTCCTTGATTCTTCAATTTATCATAAGCGTCATCGCCACAAAAAACAGAAGTTTTGTCTTCTATTCTTAATTTTTTTATAATAGCTAAAATCAATGTCGCAGAGTTTAAGAATATTACAATCGGATTCCAATTTCTGATATTTAATATATCTATTAATGAGGCTAATACATTATTTGTCGTTTCTAAAATTATATCCTTTGAATAATCATATAACGGAGTAACCTTTAGTTGTCTAAATTCTTTTAATGCTTTAATTCTTGGCGTTAGTGGCGTGGCTGATATAAGACATTGTTCTTCATATAAAAAGAAATCATCAAAAGGTAATATAATTGATTTTCGGAAATTACTATCCTGTATAATCTTATCGCATTCATCAAACATCAGGAAATAATCTTTATGCCAATCAATATCTAACCCTTTAGAATATTCTTTTATTTTATAATAACTTTCGGGTGTTGTCATTATCTTATGGTTAATATCTTTACGTTTAAGATATTCCTTAATCTTGGTTTCTCCTATTCCGCCATAAATTCCTAATAGATTTTTATGTTTTTTCTCTTTTCCTTCTATAACGGGAACATTCGGCTCAATAATAATAGAATTTCGGGGTGCTTTAATTTCGCAGTATGTTGCTCCGATTGCAGGAATAGTTTTATCTATAATACATTTACTTGGTACTCCATCAGGAAATAAGTCTTTCATTGTCTGTCCTTTTTCGATATAAACAGGCTCTTTTGTCATTTTGCTTTGATTTTCAGTTTAAATGTGTAATCTGGATATGTTAAGTGTAAATCTGGGAGAGACACTTTTTCTGATTTTTTAGTTTATAGACCCAAATTTATTTTTGTCTCAAAATGAAACTAAAAAAAGCGTGAATATTCTCCACGCCAATTTTATCTAAACTGAAAAAATCATATTGTCATTTTGCTATCTGCATATACAAATTTACTGAATTTTAAGGGGCAAACATAGTGAAATGGCGGAATCTTGAAAAATGAGGACAATTTGTCTTTTTCTATTTAAAAAGAATATTATTCTGTCCTTTTAGATAGATATTTTGCTTTAAGTAGCTTATATCCTTTTTCAAATTGGTCTTTGCGTTTTATAGTTCTTCGGGGTGTGGTTTCAAAATATTCTTTTATATCGCTTGCTTTTATCTTTTTATTGATTTCTAAAGCAATATAAATTTTATTAAGGGTATCTGTTATTTCTTTTTCAGTATAGGCAATACCGATTTTAAAAGATTGTAATACGGCTTCTATGACAGGAAAACTAAGCCGTTTTTCATCGGTCTTTTTCTTTATCAATGCAAGTGTAAGCGATTGTTTCTTATACTCTTTATCAACAATAAATTCTTTATCAAAGTTTTGGCATATCTCAATTATAAATTCGTCTTTACGTTTCAGTTCTTCGAATACGAATTTTTGTTCTTCCGTTTCTATTCCTTTGTCTAATTCCAGATTGAAAAATATATCAACTATTTCTTTACGCAATAATCTGTCATTTTTAGAGGATATTTTTAGTTTATTGGTTTCCCAATCATAGGTATTATTATATTGATTCTCTATATCAAAAAATTCATCATCAAATGAATAGGACAAAATAAAGTTCTGCCATGTTTTATATCTTGATTTTGTAGCTTCTGCATCTAAAAGGTTTTCAGTCATAAAGTAGTTGAAAGAGTTATCTTGCTCTAAATATTTACTTATTTCAACACGTTCTAAGGCTTCTTGCATCACTTGTTTAACACCCTGTTCGGTTGCTGAGTTATAAATTGTCTTTAGCTGAATATAGGCTTTGCGTTGTTCTTCAAGATATTCTTGCAGTTCTTTGTATTTCTTTGCCTGTATGGTTTTATCAAGTCCTGCAATATGTGTAAATGATGTTATGCCGTTTCTGAATCTTCCTGCAATTTGTCGGGATTCTAATAATGGCTCTATCATTGTTTGAGGTGCTGTTATTGCATCGGATATTACAAGTACATGAGGTTTATAAGGTGTTATTATATCAACGGCTGAATAAAAACGGCTTGTATAGAAATTATATTTATTGAGGTCTGATATTTTAGTGAATATGTTTGTAAGCCCTTTTCTTGTTAGTTTCTCAATACTTTGGTTTGCACAATAGATATTTGACTTGTCTTTGATGTTTAAAGCATTGATAACAGCTATTATAATATCTATTGAGTTAATAAAGAAACAGATTTTTGTATTTTCATTATCGGGAATGCTATTTATACAATGTTGAATATCCTGTAATATATTGTTACTTGAATAAAGATTTACTTTTAAAGCGTGATAGTATTTAGGTTCTATGATTACTTCTTTAAAATTATGCCTTTTAAAAATCGGATATGAATTGAAGTTTGTAATTGTTGCAGATATTAAGGAACGCTCTTTAAACTTCCAAAAATCCTGCATTGGTAAAGCTATTGTTTCCCTAAAATCTATTTCACTTGTTAATTTATGTGATTCATCGAATAGTAAGAAATAATCATTGTACATATCTATATTTAACAATGCAAATGCCCTTTTGACCTTTCCAAATGATTCGGGGGTAGTCATTAGCTTTTTATATCCGATTACATCATTTTGCAGGTAGTCAATTATCTGGTTTGTTTGTACGCCCTCAAATACTCCGAATAAATTAGTGTGTTTTTCAATTTTGCCCTCTATCACAGGGGTATTAGGCTCTATTATGATTGAATTGCGGTTTGATTCTATTTCAAGTGTGGTTGCGCCTATTCCTGTAACTTTTTTATAAATAACTGCATTTGTAGGAATTGAACCTTTTAAATATTCTCCTTTATTTAGGTAGATTGTTTCTTTTTTAGCCATAATAAAAAAAAAGACAAAATATATTTCATGATAAATACAAAAATATAAATTGTCCTTTGTATATTGTTAGTATTATATATTAATCGAAATACATATCTTGTTCAAAGTACTCAAAGGCTTCGTATTGGGATTCATAATCTGGCTGTATTTCCTGTTCAAATTCCCATTGTGCTATTAGATAATCGGTTGCAATATCTTCTTCTGTCGGTGCAACATCATATTTGGCAAGGTCTTCGGGTGTCATTAATATTTCAGTTTCGGTAAATGTAGCTTGACGTGATTTTGATTCTTCTGAAATATTAACAATATGTATAAGTTTTCCTATTAAATCAGAAACTTTAGTAATAGAATCATTTTCAAATAATGAATTAGCTGTACCATTCAATAAACTGTTTACATTGATTTGATAAACTGTATTTCCGTATGTATCGGATTTATTAGCTTTATACAGAGCATAGGCAATGTTTATCGTTTTATCCTGTGCTTTAAATTCGGCTGTTTGTAGCTTTATATCAATGATATAGTAATAACCTTTTTGTAAGTTTGTGATTTGATTATTTACAGGGAAATTACCCTCATTGATTGCTTCCTTTAAATATGGAGAATTTTTTGCTATACCATATTTCTGATTAGCTTCATATTCATCTCCTTCTTTTTCTGATTCAACAAATTCAAATGGTCTTAATTTTTGAATTTTTATTAGTTGCTCTTTTGTCCAGTGTGCCATGATATATTATTATATTAGTTATAAATTTACTTGTCCCTGTTGCCATACAGATTATACATAATTATGGCATAAATAATAACAGCTAAAAAACATATTCCAATCGTAATCGCAGCCCCTACCGTATTACCTAATATTATTACTATGACAATAATAGTCAAAATAATACGCCAGCCTCTTTTATTTTGCCTATCTCGTTCTTTTTTCTCTTCTATTTCCTTATCGGTCATAAACCTATATTTTGTCATAATAATCCTTTTATTAACCTGAGTTCCGTATAAGCAACGCTCATTTTTCGCATCTGCTTTGTGGAACAAGAACTTTAGCCCAATGCAAATAGGACAAAGTTTTTGCTATAAAATTAGGAGCAGGATGATTAGCAGAAT
>NZ_BAAHWU010000089.1:0-5396 GCF_054601275.1 Dysgonomonas reticulitermitis
CGTCTCAACAGATAATTATAATGGTGCCTATAATGCCACAAAGCATCTTATCGAATATGGGCATACAGAAATCGCTTGCATACAAGGGGTACAGCATTCTACACCTAACAGATTAAGGGTGAAAGGATTTAATGATGCCATGAACGAAGCCGGATTACATGATTATACTGTAACGGGTGATGATTTTAGCCTACAGAACGGATATTTGGAGACTCAATTGTTATTTCAACAAAACAAGAAACCGACAGCAATATTCGCTTTGAGTAATACAATAGCACTGGGTTGCATCAAAGCATTGAAAGAAATGGGTATTCGTATTCCGGATGATATATCTTTAATAACGTTTGATGACAATCCCTATCTGGAATATCTGGAAACACCATTGTCATGTATTGCTCAACCTGTAAATGATATCAGCAAGATTGCTATCAAATTTCTGTTCGCACAAATCAATAACGAAGAAAACAAAATTAAACAGGTTCTTCTGAAACCTCAAATGAAGTTGAAAAAGTCTGTAAAAAGAGTTATCTAATACGGATTATATATTTACCTTATCATTAGTTGGCTGTAGTCAGTATGACTTAATTATCTTATAACCATGAAACATATTCGTAATATTATTGTAGCCTTAACTTTTGTTATTTTTTCGACATCACCGGTATTTTGTCTTTCATCTGAACCACTATCAGATTGGCAATCTATCTCCAAAGGTCTTCATGTTTCGTTTGCCAGCAACGACATACGTTATCCCCAATCGTCAATCCCCGATGTGCAACAACGATATTCGATCGAACTGGCCGGATGGCGGGGCGAGAGGATTTCAGCTCAGATATTACTATGGAGTGCGGAAGATATTAAAGAAGTGAATATAACATCAGAATTTCTAAAAGACAGTCATACATCTCCACTCCCTGAAATCCAAACAAGACTTGTTAGTTATATTCTGACTGATGAATTCGGTAACAAATGTGGTTTCCATGATCCGGAAAAATATCCGGCCAGTTTATCTGCCGATGTATTGAATGATATGGATATTTTCAATATGAATGCACGCAATGTGTATCCTATTTGGATAACAATAGATATTCCTCAGGATGCAGTTCCGGGAATATATCGGGTGGAAATTACAGTAAATGCCCAAAGCGCAGATACTCAAAAACTAAAGACAAACTTAGAGGTTGTGAACCAGACATTACCACCTCCTTCGCAATGGGGGTATTTTCTCGATCTGTGGCAGCATCCGTCGGCTGTGGCACGGGTAGAGGGACTTGAGGTATGGAGCGAGGCTCATTTCGACGCTTTGCATAAATATATGCAACCATTAGCTCGGATAGGGCAAAAAGCAATAACCGCAACAGTGAACAAAGAGCCCTGGAACAATCAGTGTTATGATCCGTATGCTGACATGATATTATGGACGCGTAATGCAGACGGTTCGTGGAGTTATGATTATTCGGTTTTCGACCGATGGGTAACAATGATGATGGATATTGGCATAAATAGTGTAATAAACTGTTATTCCCTTTTGCCCTGGAACAATGAAATACATTACCGTGATGAGGCAATCGACCAAATTGTAAATGTAAAGGCTGACCCGGGTACAGATATTTTCAACGAATTATGGACCGCCTTTCTTACCGATTTTACAGAGCACCTGCGCGAAAAAGGATGGCTCGAACGTACCAATATAGCATTGGACGAACGTTCTACGGAAGAAATAGACAAAGCTTTGAGCCTTTTACGGAAAGTAGCTCCCGAACTCGGTATTGCTATGGCAGATAATAAAGGTACATATGCCAATTATCCCGATGTCGATATTATGTGTGTAAAAGTATGGGACAGAATGCCGCAAGAATTCATAAACAAACGGCGCGATAAAGGCCTGAAAACAACCTATTATGTATGTTGCTCCGATCCTTTTCCCAATATGTTTACTTTCTCATCACCTGCCGAAGGAGTATATGCCGGATGGTACGCGGCAGCATGTGACTACGATGGTTTTCTGCGCTGGGCTTATAATTCGTGGGTAGAAGAACCTCTTACTGATTCGCGTTTCAGGACGTGGCCTGCCGGAGACAGTTATATTGTATATCCGGGATTCCGCTCTTCCATTCGTTTCGAACGTTTGATGGAAGGAATACAGGATTTTGAAAAAATAAAGATTATAAGGAAAGAGCTGATTGCATCAGGAACTCCGAAGATGGAAGAACAACTGAAACAATTAGATACTGCACTTGCTGGTTTTGCGACGACAACACCGAAGGAAGGTTGGATAGATCGCCTGGTAGAGGCACGCCGTATGCTTAATAAATAACCGAATTATGATGAAATTCACAAAAACTCTTTTGCTCTTATTCTTGTTACCGTTTTATTCATATTCCGGTATAAGAGTTAGCTTGATGACATGTGAGCATGCTGAAACATTTGTAGTAATAAATACACAAATACCCCGGTTTGGTTGGAAGCTCGAATCGGATATAAATGGTGCATATCAGACTGCTTATGAGATAATGTTTTCGAGCAACCCTGTTTTTTTTGACGAAAATAATCCCGATATGTGGAATAGCGGTAAGGTATTATCATCACAAAGTCATTATATTGAGTATAAAGGGAAACCGTTAGAGAAAGGAAAATATTATTACTGGAAAGTACGTGTGTGGGACAATTCGGGTAAAGTTTCCGAATGGAGTAAAACGGCGTCGTTCATGACTGCTCCCGATATAAATAACCGGGGGGCAAAATGGATAGGGGCAATATCCAGAGAAGATGCAAAATTACCGGAAGGCAATATTTATCATCGATGGGGGCTTGCTAAAGAGCTTGCAGCAAAATGGGACAACATAGACAGCCTTTCCACAAAGAGTATTTTGTTGAGAAAAGATTTTTCTTTAGCGGATATACCTAAGCAGGCTATAATAAATATAAGCGGTTTAGGACATTATGAAGTATACGTAAATGGAACGAGAGTAGGAGAGAGTGTATTCGGACCTTTGTGGAGCGATTACAACAAAACGGTATATTATAATACATACGATATATCCCACTTGCTTCGAAAAGGAGAGAACACCATCGGTGTGATGCTTGGTAACGGAATGTATAATGTCACGGGAGGGCGTTATTATAAATTCAAAGGAAGTTTTGGCCCCCCTACTTTGTTGATGTGCGCTGAAATTATAAACGGCGATAATTCGATAACTAAGATAGTCTCGGACGATTCGTGGCATTGGTCACTTTCGCCTATAGTCTTTAACTGTATATTCGGTGGGGAGGATTATGACGCAAGATCAGAACAGAAAGGGTGGAGTAGTCCCGGTTTTGATAAAGGTAAATGGCAAAAAGTTGTAGTGCAGAAACCTCCGAAAGGAATACTGACACCTCAGCTAGCCAAACCGGTAACTATCGCCGAGGTATATCCTGTAATTGACTATAAAAAGACAGGAGCCAACAAGTATTTATTTGATTTCGGACAGAATCATTCGGGTTACCCTACGATAAAGGTAAAAGGACGTCGGGGACAAAAAGTTTGTTTACGTCCGGGCGAAACTCTTACCGATGCCGGGCAAGCCGTAAATCAGAAAGGATCGGGCGATCCTTATTGGTTCGAATATATCATTAAAGGTGATAGTGTGGAAATGTGGACACCCTCCTTTTCCTATTATGGTTACCGATATATTGAAATAGAGAATGTAGATTACCTCGAAGGAGATGACGATACCCGCCCCGTATTACTCGACATCAAATCAAATTTTATTCATTCTTCAGCTAAGGCGACAGGCTCTTTCGAATGCTCGAATGAACTTTTCAACAGGATACACTTTATCATCGATAAGGCTGTACGGAGTAATATGCAAGCAGTATTTACAGACTGTCCTCACCGCGAAAAACTCGGATGGCTTGAAGAAACCCATCTCAATGGTTCCGGGTTATTGTTCAATTACGATTTGCGCCGCTTTCTTCCAAAAGTAATGCAGGATATAGCTGATGCTCAACTCGACAATGGTCTAATCCCTGATATCGCGCCCGAATATACTGTTTTTAAGGACGGTTTCCGCGATTCGCCCGAATGGGGAGTTGCGGGAGTGATTGTCCCTTGGATGTATTATGAATGGTATGGTGATGATAGCTTGATAAAGGAGTATTATGATGTTATGAAAAAATATACCGATTATCTGACTACACAAGCTAATGATTATATTCTCATGCATGGTTTGGGCGATTGGTATGATTACGGTACTAAACCTGTTGGCATATCACAAAATACACCACCGGGAATAACATCTACCGGACATTTTTATATGTGTGCAGATTATACAGCCCGGGCAGCAGCTCTATTAGGCAAGAAAGAGAATCAGAATAAATATTCGGAATTAGCAAAGAATATATCAGCTGCGTTCAATAATACTTTTTTCGACACTGCTACCTGTCGCTATGGCAATGGAAGTCAATGTTCGTACGCAATGCCACTTTTTTTGAATATAGTTCCACAAGAATATAAAGAGGAAGTCCTGAATAAATTATTGTCCGCCATAGAAGAAAAGGGATGGAAACTTAGTACCGGGGATATCGGCAATCGTTATCTCTACGGGACATTATCGATGAATGGATTTGATGAAGTGATGTATCGTATGCATAACCATAAAGATGTGCCCGGATACGGTTTTCAAATCGGCTTAGGGGTAACAACTTTGACCGAACAATGGGATCCTCGTAAAGGACATTCATGGAATCACTTTATGATGGGACAGGTGGAAGAATGGTTTTGGAAATCGTTGATCGGCATAGGCCCGGATATCGAAAACCCCGGTTTCAGCCATTTCTATATTGAACCTAAACCTGTCGGAGATTTGAAATGGATAAAAGCTTCTTTTGAAAGTATTTACGGAACAGTCGGAGTGGATTGGCGCATTGAAAATAAGAAATTCACTACAAGTATACAAGTCCCGGTGAATACTACGGCTACACTTAAACTTCCTTTTGGTGATAAGCGAATAAAACACCTCAAATCAGGCAAGTATACTTTTACCGTTAATGTTGAGAAGAAGAAAAAGAAATAGAGAATCAATTAATCTGAAGAATATACTCTACATCCTCCTTCCTCGATTTTTCTTCTGAACCACAAGCGGTTTAATCCTCTGTTCTACCTTTTGCGTTTTCGGTAATCGTAGGTCGCTCCATGATTTCTTATATTCAGCATCAGATTTCTTTTCAGAGATACGGATACTGATAATCAATACCTCCCCACCATTTGACTTTGGCTTTAGTCATATAGCCTGCTTCTATCAGCATCTTATCCCGGATGCGCATTTCGTACTTACTATATTTGATAAATGTTTCGGGATTCTCACGGCTGAATAATATCCTGTTCTTTTCATCTTTAGGGAAAACATACGCCGAAA
>NZ_BAAHWU010000090.1:0-5320 GCF_054601275.1 Dysgonomonas reticulitermitis
TACAAACATGGTGCAAATATAGCACTTTTTGAGGCTTGCGACACCCATTTTGGTGTCGCAATTTCTGCAAATAACTGTGTATGTGAATCTTATAAATTTGTTAAAATGAAAGTGTCAAAGTCAGGAGCGAAAACCGCATCACCCGATTTTCTGTGGGCTGTGGGTTGGGTAATTACAATTGTTATAATGTCTATTATAGGGCAAAGATAGATGGTATATGGATAAGGGAGTACCTGAAATTAAAACCGGACAAGCTGGTTTTTTCCACTTTCGTCAGGGTTTCAGGTATGCTTTTATAGAACACTGGTCATCTTGCTGCCGTTATTCTTTATCTTGGTTGTTCGACAAGCTTATCAGTAAACAATACGCCTTGCAGGTGATCGAACTCATGTTGGAAAATAATTCCTGTAAAATCTCCTTTACGAGAAGAGCCTGAGAGTCTTTCTTTTATAAATTCTCCCTTTTCGTTATAGTATTCCACATCAATCCATGCATAACGCCTTGATGTACCCGAAGTGTTTGGTATAGATAGGCATCCGTCACCTTCGAAACAAATAATCTCTTGTGAATGATTCACTATTTTAGGATTCACGGCAACGGTTACAGGCATTCCCGGTTTGTCTATTCTTGTGAATAGGAATAAGTTTCGTCCTACACCTACTTGAGGAGCGGCTATTCCTACGCCAAATTCTGTCGCCATAGTCAGTTTTAGCCGTTCTATAAAGAGTTGCCAATCTTTATCTTTCGCTATATTTTTTATGTCTATATTTATACTTTTCTTTCTAAGGAAAAGAGAATCGTCGATATTGACGGTCTGTAAAACCCTGAAAGGTGTATTTACATCGCTTGCATTTACTATTTCTTGTTCTTTAACTGTCATGTCTTTAATAGAATTGCACGCAGATAAGCAGATCATAAAGATCAGAAGATAGAATGATTTTTTCACTGCATTAATTGTTGATATTGTTAGTGCAAAGATAAAAAAAACGTATTATGTTTGAGGCAAGTGGGATTAGAAAGAAAAATAAAAAACGGCTAATTGTGACTATTCGGATAAAAATACGACATATTAATTAAAATCTATTCTGACGGATGATACAAAAGCAAGATGGTGATGCTCAATTTTTAGAAATGATACGGCAGAATGAAGGTATCATCTTCAAGGTCACCTCTTTCTATGCAGATAAAGAACATCCTATTGGAGACCTTTATCAGGAGGTGGTCTTAAACCTGTGGAAGGCATATCCTTCTTTTAGGGGAGAGAGCAAATATTCTACATGGATATACAGAATAGCTCTGAATACTTGCATTTCGTTTTACCGCAGAAATAAGAAAAATGTGGTATATGTAGATATATCGATGGATATACCTGAGCCTGTGGATAATAAAGAAGAGATACAGGAATTATATAGACTAATAAATCGCTTGGGAAAGATAGAACGTGCTTTGGTGCTTCTTTATCTTGATGATAAGTCATATAAAGAGATATCAGATATTACGGGGCTTACAGTGACTAATGTGGCTACAAAACTGAGCCGTATTAAGGAAAAGCTGAAGCAAATGTCGAACCAGCAAAACTAACCATATGGATTTAGATAATATAAAAAAAACGTGGCAACAAACCGACTTAAAGCCAACAATTGGAGAAGAGAAGATCCAAAAGATGTTAGGAAATAAGGGGCAAAGTGCTTTTAATAGTATAATGCGGTATGAAAAATACAGTATTATAGGATTGATCGCATGTATACTGATTGCCTACCCTCTTTTTTCGAGACACATGCCGGTGTTTTATTTCTATCTTATAGCATGTATTATAGGAATTATATGGCAGGTTTACAAATTCAGCCTTTTGAAAAACGCCAATATTGCCGAATTGAGTATTACTAAAGCCGCTAAATTTTATTATCAGTATAAGGGTATGATTATAAAAGAGCTGATAATCAGCTGTGTCTTGTTCTTTTTCTTCGTTGTCTTGTTCGGATATTTCGAACTGGCTCCAAAGTGGAATACCGGTCATTTTCAATATTCGCTTATTATATTTGTAATATCGATGATTATAGGACTTTTTGTCGGACTCTTTTTGTTTAGAAAATTATATTGGCGTCAATTCAAGAAAATAGAAAAGTCACTGAAAGAAGTAGAAGATTTTGAAAGAGATAATCATAACTAATATTTAATAATATGAAAATTATATCATCAACATTTGCTGTTTTGATATTTCTTGTGCTATCTGCTATAACAGTGTCGGCTCAGGATAAAACGGAATATACCGGAGCACTTTTATGGAAGGTATCGGGTAACGGACTTGAAAAACCTTCTTATATTTTAGGAACACACCACTTAGTACATGTCAAGTTTGTAGATAGTATTCCGGGACTCAGGGATGTGATGGAAAATACAGAACAAACTGTTGGAGAATTATTAATGTCCGATCAGGCTGCTATGCAGGCAAAAGTAATGCAAGCTGCTATGATGCCCGCCGGTGAGTCGTATAAGAATATGTTGTCGACAGAAGATTATGAAAAACTGGATAAAGGTTTAAGGGATGTATTTTCTGTGGGTATGGAGCAATTTGGACAGATGAAGCCGGGAATGATTTCGTTGGCCTATACCATAACTCTGTATACAAAGTTGTATCCGGAGTTTAATCCGGCGAGTCATGAAGCTATCGATGCTTATGTGCAGCGCATAACTAAAGATAAAGGTAAGTCTGTTTTGGGACTGGAGACTGTTGATGATCAGGTATATGCGCTTTTTGACGCTGAACCATTAAAGGACCAGGCAGTGGCATTGGTTTGTGCGGTAGGACAGGGGATGTCGATAAAAGAATCTCTGGATAAACTGAACGGCTATTATCACAAAGGAGAACTTTCCAACATGTACGACCTTGCGTTCAACGATCCGGATGACACATGTAAAGCTTCTCAGAAAGCCCAGAATGCAATAAATAAGGATCGTAATGATAAATGGCTGCTGAAACTTCCTCAGATAATGAAAGAAAAATCGAACCTGATAGCTGTAGGCGCATTGCACCTGGCCGGCGAGGAAGGTTTATTATATCAGTTGGCTAAGATGGGATATAAAATACAGGCTGTAAAATAATCAGACCAAATTCCGGCCTATCCAAAATAAAAGAACTACTATTAAAACGGTAACGGTGGCATTTTTGCCAAATAATATTCTTCTCATTCGGGGGTAATTTTCTTTACCCCCGAAATATTCAAAGTAAATTCCTGTGAATATATAAGGAATTAGACTGTCTCAAAATAGATATGAGATGGCTTTTTTGCGTTGTATAAAAAAGCAGCAAGTCCTCATTTCTCTAGACGAAGACTTGCCTATGTGCTTAAAGATTTGTATCTTTAAGTGTCATCACATAGAGCAAATATAATGTTTAAATCCTACACTACCAACGATAATTTGTTATTGCCTCCCTCTTTAGGTGAGTTAATCCCTGCTACCGATCCTGTACGCGTAGTAAACCGTATCATTGAACAGATTGATTTAACTTCTTTGTACGGCAAGTATTCCCGTTTGGGCAGTCATGCCTATCATCCCCGCTTGATGCTCAAGCTGCTTGTTTATGCCTATCTTCGCAAACCCACCTCAAAAAAAGCACCCCAGAGAGAAAAAAGGTAATCCAATAGAAATCAGCAGATTTGTCTTCGGTTGGCTTCTGTTGCCAATTGGCTAAAAAGCCGTTTTCGGCATAAAAAAGCAAACGTTCCGTTTCTTATCCGTTACCCATTGGGGACGGTGCAGAATCCGGCAAAACGGTGTCATTCGTTGGCTTGCTATAACACTGTTTGTCTGCTGTTTACATTGTTCAAATAACTCACAAATCAAGTAATTTTATCATCTTAAAAATGTGAGTTTTATGGACGAAAATTTAAAGGTATCGTTTTATCTCAAACGAGAACGAAAAAGTGAAAAATCGGATATTTCCATTTATCCGATAGTTGGAAAAATCATCATCGGCAAAAGCATCGCCCAGTTCAGTTCCAAGCTGAAAGCCGATGAAAGGCTTTGGAATGTCAAATCGGGGCGAGCCATTGGAAAAAGCCATTCGGCAACCATGTTAAACCGTGAGATTAATAAAATTAATCTCAACATCCACCGTCATTATTCAGAAATCCTCAAGCGTACCGGAAAAGTTACAGCGCAGGAAGTAAAAAATGCCTTTCAGGGTATTGCAAGCACACAGAAAACACTGCTTGTCTTGTTCGATGAAATCATGCAGGAGTTTCAATTACGCATCGGCATCGACAGGAAACAGTCAAGCTATTTGCAGTATGTCAACACCCGCAAGCATCTTAAGCGCTTTCTGGTTGAAAAGTATAACGTTAAGGATATTCCACTTTCACAGTTGAATTTACCGTTTATTGAAGATTTTGATTTCCACTTGCGTGTGGAAAGAAAACTAAAACCCGCTTCAGTTAATAGTGTTATTGTTCAACTCTTATCCGCAGCACGAAAGGCATTACACAAGAATTTAATCAGCCATCCGCCGTTTTTCGGTTACAAGCTGACACGGCCGGAGTTTAGCATCCGGTCATTGGGTTCAGGTGAGTTTGAACGGCTTGTTTCTACCCCGGTTGAATCCCCAAGTTTAAATTTTGTCCGCGACATGTTTGTTTTCGCTTCCTTCACAGGCATATCCTATATTGACTTGAAAAATCTTACATGGAAAGAAATTATCACCGAAGAAGACGGCAACCTGTGGATTTCCAAGTCCCGCCAAAAGACAGGTATCCCATTTAATGTCAAACTGTTGAATATTCCGCTACATATTATTGACAGGTACAGGGATTTTTCAAAAGATGGTTTTGTTTTCAATATCTATTGCCAAGTAAAAATCAACAAATTGTTGAAAGAAATAGCTAAGCTTTGCAGGATAGATAAAGCGCTTTCCTTTCATCAAAGAAGACATACTCATTCTTCTTTCCGATTGAAAACGAGCAAGTTACAACTTTCTTTTTTTTGACAGGTAACGATTTAGAAACCAGCGAACCCCTACACTTTACCCCATTTTGCACAAATACAAAGAACGCTTTTCGATTACAGACTACAAAAATAATCGAATATTATTTATTTGAGAAAGCTATTGAATCTTTTCTTTTTACATATCTACAGATAGAGGATTCTTTTCCCGGCACAAAAAATAAGATTCGAACAGGTCATGCAAGTTTTCTCTTATATAAATTATATTATTAAATTACCCAAATAAGTTATATCTTTGTAGTCTTACTGATTAAACAGAAAGACAATGGGACGTAAGGTAAAACAACTAAAGAATTACACTACCGAACAGGTAGAGGCG
>NZ_BAAHWU010000091.1:0-4751 GCF_054601275.1 Dysgonomonas reticulitermitis
AGTCGACCTTTTCGTCATTGCGAATTGAAAATCGGCGGAGCCAACAGGAGTGAAGCAATCCAGAGTATTGATTATTAATGGATTGCTTCGGGTAAACCCTCGCAATGACGTGCGACAGTCAGCAGTCGACAACTTGTACCTCGTACAGTCAGTAGTTAGTAGTCAGTAGTCAGTAAACAGTCGACCTTTTCGTCATTGCGAATTTGAAAAATCGGCGGAGCCAACAGGAGTGAAGCAATCCAGAGTATTGATTATTAATGGATTGCTTCGGGTAAACCCTCGCAATGACGTGCGACAGTCAGTAGTCAGTAGTCAGTAGTCAGTCGACCTTTTCGTCATTGCGAACGGAGTGAAGCAATCCAGAGTATTGATTATTAATGGATTGCTTCGGGTAAACCCTCGCAATGACGTGCGACAGTCAGTAGTCGACAACTTGTACCTCGTACCTCGTCTACTCGTAACTTTTTAACTAAAAAGTAACAAACTCCACACTCATTTTCTCATTATAACTACACTTCGTTCCGTTGAACGTTGTTTCAAATTCGGTAATTCTCAAATTATCACAAATACCCTCCATCAATCCAGTCATCGATAGTTACCAGGGATACGATAACCTCCCCCCCGTCGATAAGCAGCAACAAGTCGAATTCCTGCCTTCGGTTGGTATCGAGTTCGATGTTCAAGGCCTTGAAAAAAGCATGGAGGTCGATTTCCTTCATCACTTGCGAAGCCGGAGTATGGATACTCAGCAAGGGGTGTGAACCGTTCCGGTAACGGTAGGTCACGAACTGCCCCTGCAACGCGCGGTCGCCCATTACCGCCCCCGCGCGGTGAGTAAGCAGTCCGTCGGGAGAATGTACCAGCGGAATGTAATTGATCTGTTCGCTGCTCACGGCCGGAAACAGGTCCTCGCCAGGACGATGGAGGGAAGCTTCCCCCTCCGCGCGGAACATAAACTCCGGCATAAAATCATACATGGAAGGCACATCCTTGAGCAGCATATAAAAATCGCGCGTATTGGCGGGAACCTCCGCCGCTTTTTTCCACCTGACGGTAATATTCAGTACGCAGTGCGAGTGGGACATATCGACATATACCCTGCTTACGCCATATTTCGCGACGGAGAACGTACGATAACCGTAATACAGCCGTTCGCTGTTGTTTTGCATGGCAGCCGTATTTCCGGCGGCTATATAGGGATTGTCGAGATAAAGCATCATTTCCTCCTTGGTGGTTACGCCCGGCTGTTCTTTGTTTACCTTGCTCGGCGCCGCCTTGTTGCCCCAAGTGATAACGGTGTACCTGCCTTCGGGCAGATTGGTTTCGGTTATATATTCTCCGAAACACGACTCTCCGGGGAGGTGGTTTATGGCCACCAGTATTCCCTGTTCATCGAAAATATATTCATCGAGCGACTGTATATACTCCGTCAATACATTTTCAGTAGTCGTATTCTCCCTGTTGTAACGATAGATGATACGTGTGTTGTACCAGCAGTCCTCCGTCTCCCTGTCGATGTCACAGGAGGAGAAGAACAAGAGCGGGAACAGGAACAATACCAGCCACCCTCCCCGTAGAGGAGAAGCGGAAGTCCCACCTAACCTCCCTGAAGGAGCAGGACTATCTGGTTTTATTATTCCTTTCATTCAATTACTCTTGTTTAATTACTATTGAGGCTGATCAGTGACAGGTTTAGCTTGGCTTGCCGGCATGTGTCGTTCACCAGCGTAGCTTTGTTAAAATAGTCCCTGGCGGCATCGGTATCCCCCGTGATATAATAATAGACCCCCCGGTTAAGGTACGAAAGCGGGTTATCCTTAATACGGTCCAGGTAAAGCAGGGCCTCTGTCGCCTCCCCGTTAATCAGGCATGCCGCCGCCGCGTTGTTGTTGGCTATGGCGTCGTCGGGCCATGTTTTGGCGGCTATGCGGTAGATCTCCAGCAAGCGTCCGTTGTCCGCGCCCGGGGTGTAGCTGCCCGCCAGGCGGCAAAACTCTTCCATGCTCAACAGTTCGGGGTGTGTCCGGTACACCTGTTCCGCTATCTCGTCCGTGAGTTTATTGACCCTGTAAAAAACGCGCGCCTCGTTGCGGCGTAAGCGGGGGAAAAATGTTTCCAGCATGTAACGGTAAGGTTTCCCCCGTGCCAGTAGCATGAGTTTCTTCTCGCGCCCGTCAAAAATATCCGTGCCGTGGATAATGGACATTACTTCGTCTTTGTATTCCATCCGGGACTTTTCGACTAAAGCCGCCAATCCGTCCCAGTCTTCGGCGATCCAACCGGCTTGCAGGGCATATTTGCCGAGATTGTATTTAGGTTGGAAGTACCGCATAAAGCTTTCAGAGCGCCTTCGGGCAAGTAATTTGTTGGAGGCGTAGCTTCCTTCGGGCGAAGCATAGCTTGTGATACGCAGGGTGTCTACGATAATCAGTTCATTGCCCAGTATATGCCGGAAAAGGGAATCCACCCGTTCGAGTTCCCGCCTGTTATCGCGGAAAGCCGGCAGTATCTTGTGTACTCCTTGCGGATAGGCTATATGGGCGATCAGGCTGGCATTCCTGTATTTGATTTCTTCTGCCGGAGCAGTCAACAACCCTGCCATCCCGCGGTAATCAGCCGAGTCGGGATTCCGTGCGGCGGTATCAGTGGCGATTGGTTGCTGTACGGTAGCCGTTTCCCTGATTTCATCTTTCAGGTTTATATCCGCCAATAGCGTTTGTTCTTTTAAGGGGTGTTCGTTGCAGCAATCGTGAAAGGCTTCCCTTGTTGTAAGCCGCGCATGGTCCATCCACGAAGCATAAGGGATGCTCAGGGTGTAACGCAAAGGATAAGTGACTTTCGGATCGATACCCGTAAAGACCCTGTAAGGCTCGTTACGGCGGACAGACGGATCAACCGACTCCTTGCGTTTATCAAAAGCCGCGCGCTGTTTGCCGGCGTACACTACCGTGGGCAATACCGTTTGTTTGTCGCCCGCTTGCAGGAACAAGTCCAGCCGCAGGGAATTCATCGTGCCGATATGCAGGTTGCTCGCGTAAATCATCAGGTCGATGTGAAGGCTGTCGTCTTGCTTTGTTACTTGCTGTACCGTTAAGCGGATCGTTTCGCCTTGTCTCCCGGGTTTGTCTTCTGCCTGTGGATGCACAGCGCATGCTGCCAGCCATAGCAACAACAGAACGTATGTTTTATATCTATTCATTTTTTCAGTTTTCAGTTGCTTTATTACCCGTAACTTGTAACCAATCGACCTGTCTCCCCTCTTTGAAGGGGCAGGCTATTTAATCATATAAATCAGTGATATTCCCGCTTTGGTAGGCCCGAAGTAGTCGCGTGTATAGCTGCCTACTTTTTCGAGACATTCCCGGCAGATATACTTGCCGTATTCCATGTGGACATAGCCTATTCCGGCAGTCAGTTCCAATCCCCAACGCCCTTTTAAAGGAAAGTGGTAGCCGTAAGAGATACCTCCTCCGTAAAGATTGCCATTGTAGCTATAGTCTTTTAAGGCCTTGATAAAGGAGATATTCCCTACATTATACTTGCTGTAGATAGCATGGACGCCAAAGAAATGCCCTTCGAAAGATTGGCACATCCAGTAACGAAGCTCGGGCTGTACCAGCCAGTGGCGCAGGGAACTTTTGCCCGGCAAATCCCAGGGGTTATAACCCGCGGCTATATCCAGTGTCAGCTTCCTGTTCAGGGAAAACTCCATGGCGGCATTCGGTGTAGTCGTCGCCCAATAGAGCAAATTGGTCTTTTGGGCTACTTGCTGTGCCTGAAGTCCTGTGCACAAAAGAACCAGCCATAGCTCGACAAAGAAAAAGGATAATGCGTTTAAGCTGTACTTGTTTATAGTCTGTCTGTTACGCATAATGTATTTGTTTTTGATGTGCTTTTCATGTTCTTGGTACCAGGCTTTATAAAAGGCCGACCTCGGCGCCCGTCATCCAATCCCCGTAATCCAGGTACACCCTGCACGGATAAGTAATTCATGAAGGGCGGCCGGACGCTTTAAGTTTAATATCCCCGGAAAACGGAAAGCCCGAAGATGCCCGATACCATACGCCTGAGCGTCCTGTAACGTTTTTTTCTGGCAACCGGCACCGCCGGAAGTTCCAGCCGGTGGGTTTCTTCGCTAAGGATAGGTACGAACATGTGGGAGGCGGCTTCTCCCACACGGCGGCAGACAAAAAGCATATCGGCTTCTATATAGAAGCAGGAACCTTTTTGCCGCATCGAAACGGGTACGAATTTAACCTGGTACATACGCTCTGTTTTATTAAATGTTAAACATAAATACCCCTCACACCCACCACAGAATGCCTCCTGTTACGGAAACGCCGTCCTGTGCTAAAAATATCTGACACTTATCAAGTGTCGGATATATGTATGCTTAACATATATTTACACTGTAAATGTAAATGTTATTTTTTCATATTCGCTTCATATACCGTTACCTATTTTATTACTCCCGTTACCTATTTTGCCCACCTGCTTGCTGTGCTGCCGTATCTCTCCCGGCGATTGTCCCAGATGCTGTTTGCAGTAACGGTTGAACGAGGATTTGGATGCAAAGCCGAATTCGATGCGCAGTTCGTTCAGCGGCTTCTCCCCCGTGCAGAGGGCATGGTATATTTTCTTTGCCCTGTGCCCGTTCATCCACTTATACCCGGATATATTAAACGCCTTCTTGAATCGTTTCTCCAGGCCCGAGAGGGACATATCCATGGCAACGGCCATTTCGGAAAGGG
>NZ_BAAHWU010000092.1:0-4730 GCF_054601275.1 Dysgonomonas reticulitermitis
GCATATTCTCCCGACCTCAATTCGGTAGAAAGAGTATGGTGGTATATGCGAAAAAGCATTACTCACAATCGTTATTTATCATCTCTCAAAGAACGCATTGCCAAATTCTGGCGACTATTTTCATCGGTGGACAGGCCGAATGAATTCATTAAAAATATTTGTGTAATTAATTTTTAGATATTATATAAAATATAATTTGATAAAATAGTTGTGTGCACACAAATTTGCACACAGAATTTGCAAATCTATTTCTCGTCCTAATTATTAAGTTAATTAAACAATATTATTAACTTTGTCTCTAATGCTAACCCTTTGATTTCTTTATAAAAGTGTAATAAATATGATCCCTAGTTATCAAGCAATAATGCTTCCTTTATTGAAAGCTGTCCAAGACAAAAAAGAATATAGACTCAATGATATAATTGAACAACTTGCCGATGAGTTTAAGCTTACAGAAGATGACCGAAAAGAACTACTACCAAGCGGACAAACTTTTTTATTTGGAAATAGAGTCGGCTGGGCAAGAACCTATCTAAAAAAATCAGGGCTTATAGATTCGCCAAAACGAGGATTCATATGTATTACGAAACGAGGGCTTGCTGCTCTCAAGCAAAAACCAAAAGAAATAAATGTTGCTTTTTTAAAACAATACCCCGAATTTTTGGAATTTCAAAATCTGAAACGTGATGACGTTTCATCTACAAGTACTGATAACCAAAATGAAATATCAGCACAAACACCTGAAGAAGTTTTAGAAAACTCTTATCAAAATATACGAAAATCATTGGCACAAGAATTATTAGATAAGGTAACGAAGCTATCTCCTTCTTTTTTTGAAAAGCTTGTGGTAGAGTTGCTAGTCAAGATGGGCTATGGAGGATCAATGAAGGATGCAGGAAAAGCAATTGGGAAAAGTGGAGATGAGGGTATTGATGGAACTATAAAAGAAGACAAGCTAGGGCTTGACATTATTTATATACAAGCAAAAAGATGGCAATCAGGAAATATTGTAGGGCGTCCAGAAATACACAGATTTATAGGAGCTTTAGCTGGGCAAGGTGCTAAAAAAGGTGTTTTCATTACAACATCATCATTTAGCAAAGATGCATTAGAATATGTTCCCCGTAATGAAACCAAAATAGTATTAATAGATGGATTTCAAATTGCCCAACTAATGATAGATTATAATCTTGGTGTCGCAACTCAACACGTTTATGAAATTAAAAAAATAGATAGTGATTACTTTGAAGAATAAACTTATGCAGACAATTATAAAAACTCCAAAACAAGCCTTAAATCCAGCATTTTTAAAGCAGAAGCCAGATCGTGAAGAGATTGAATTATTCAAAAAAGAGTTTATTTCTTTACTGGATAAAATTAATGATTCGGAAAGTGAGGAGTTTCACAAAAATCTGATAACAGATTTTCTTAACTCTGTATATTATAAAAATAAACACTATATAAATACCAAAGGCTATAACGATCTTGTCATTCATAATGGAAAAGATGCTAAATCGCCAGTTGGAGTATTAATTGAAGTAAAAAAGCCAACGAATAAAGGAGAGATGATTAGCAAAAATAATCTCAATGCTAAATCATTTCAAGAACTCGTGTTATATTACCTTCGGGAGAGAAAAACTGCAAAAAACTTCGAACTACGTTATTTGGTAATCACAAATATTAATGAGTGGTTTGTATTTGATGCTCAGGATTTCGAGAAGCTTTTTTATCAAGACAAAGCCTTACTGAAAAAATTTGAACAGTTTCAAGCTGGAACTCTATCAGGAACGAGCACAGATTTCTTTTATAAAGAGATAGCCGCTCCTGCTATTGATAAACTTCAAACCGAAATACCATATACTTATTTTGACATTAGAGATTATAATAAAATACTTAGAAATGCGGATAGAGAGGATGACAAGAAGTTAATAGCTCTATATAAATTTTTGTCTCCGATACATTTACTCAAACTACCTTTCGCTAATGACTATAACCAGTTGAACAAAGAGTTCTATGGTGAGTTACTACATATACTTGGCTTAGAAGAGATTAAAGAAGGTACTCAAAAATTTATTGTTAGGAAGCCTAAAGGAAAAAGAGATAATGGCTCTATTATAGAAAACGCCATTAATGAATTGGATTCAATGGATAAGCTATCCCGGCTACCTAATATTAGTCAGTATGGTAGCACCAATGAAGAACGCTTGTTCAATGTTGCATTAGATTTAAGTATCACATGGATTAACAGGGTACTATTTTTAAAGCTGCTTGAATCACAAATAATAAAATATCATAGTAATGATAAGGGTTATTCCTTCCTTACAATCGATAAAATTGAAGGTTATGACGATTTGAATAGTTTGTTTTTCCAAATTTTAGCAAGAAAAGAGGACGAACGAAGAGAAGGATATCTAAAAGAGAAATTCGCCCATGTACCTTATTTAAACAGTTCATTATTCGAACAAACAGAACTTGAAGCCTATACAATCGCTATTAGCAACTTACGAGATAAGGCTCGAATTAGTCTATATTCAAAATCTGTATTAAAAGGTAAAAAAAATACAAAAGAAATCGAGCTTAACCCACTAGAATACCTCTTGCGGTTTTTGGATGCTTATGATTTCAGTAGCGAAGGTTCGGAAGATATTCAAGAAGAAAACAAACCTTTAATTTCGGCTTCGGTATTAGGTCTTATTTTTGAGAAAATAAACGGATATAAAGATGGCTCATTTTTCACACCGAGTTTTATTACCATGTTTATGTGCCGAGACACTATTACACGAACAGTAATACAAAAATTTAATGAGGCAAAAGGTTGGGAATGTACAACAATAAATGATCTCTACAATAAAATATCTGACTTATCAGAGGCAAATCAGATATTTAACTCTATCAAAATATGTGATATGGCGGTGGGATCGGGTCACTACCTCGTGTCTAGCCTAAACGAAATGATTGCCTTAAAGTCTGAATTAGGAATCTTAATAGATAAAAATGGCAAACGACTGAGAGATTATAAAATAACAGTAGAAAATGATGAATTGATTATTAGTGATAATGAATTTGGAATTTTCAAATATATCCCCTATAATCATGAGAGTCAGAGAGTACAGGAAATTCTGTTTCACGAAAAACAAACGATTATAGAGAAATGCTTGTTTGGAGTAGATATTAATCCCAATTCGGTAAAGATATGCCAATTACGTCTATGGATAGAGCTACTGAAACATACTTATTATAAGGTTGGAACTAATGAATTAGAAACATTGCCCAATATTGACATTAATATTAAATGCGGAAATTCTCTTGTACATCGTTTTTCATTAGATGAAGATTTAAAGCCTGCGTTAAGGGCTATTGGTTATACAGTAGCAGAATATAAAGAAGCTATTGCGAAGTATCATGATGCCCATGATAAGGCTGAGAAACATGAGTTAAATAGATTGATTACGAAAATAAAGAGCGGTTTAAAAACTGAAATTGGAAGAAATGATAAAACCTCTAGGATTTTGTTGAAATGGCAAAAGGAGTTATCTGATCTCACAGCACCGAATCTATTTGAACTTAGTCCTAAGGAAAAGAAAGTTATTCAGAAGAAAACCAATGAAACTCAAAAAATGGTTGATAAATACAAATCAATCATCAATGAAATAAAGAATAATAAAATCTACCAAAATGCACTAGAGTGGCGTTTGGAATTCCCTGAAGTATTAGATGATGAGGGTAATTATATCGGCTTTGATGCAATCATTGGTAACCCGCCATATATCCAGCTTCAATCAATGGGCGAGATTACTGATGTTTATAAGCAAATGGGATATGAAACATTTGAACGAACTGGGGATATATATTGCTTGTTCTATGAATTAGGTAACAATTTACTTCGTCCAAACCATTTCTTATCATTTATCACATCCAATAAATGGATGCGTGCAGGATATGGGCAAAGTATGCGTCAATATTTTGTAGAACAAACGAATCCAATTTTATTGATTGACTTTACTGGCATAAAAGTCTTTGATGAAGCTACTGTAGATGTCAATATTATGACATTCCAGAAAGGTACTAACCTACATAAAACAGAGACTTGTCAAATAAAAAAAGACTTCAGTTCTGGAATAACTAAATTGAGCGATTATCTTATGCAAAATGCTATAAGTTCCTCATTTGGGAAAAACTCTATTGCTTCTTTTGTAATACTATCTGAAATAGAAAGGTGCATCAAAGATAAAATAGAACGAGTAGGCATTCCTTTGAAAGACTGGGATATAAATATCTATCGAGGTATATTAACAGGGTACAATGAGGCTTTCATAATTGATGGGAAAACTAAAGATGAATTAATAGAAAAATCCCCTAAAAATGCCGAAATTATTCGCCCTATTTTAAGAGGCAGGGATATAAAACGCTATGGCTATGAATTTGCTGATTTATGGCTAATATGCACATTTCCATCTCTTAAAATTGATATTGAAGAATATCCTGCGATTAAAGAATACTTGTTATCGTTTGGATATGACAGATTAAAACAAACAGGTGATCCCAATTCACGTAAAAAGACCAATAATAAATGGTTTGAAACACAAGATAGCATAAGTTATTGGGACGATTTTTCTAAACAAAAAATCGTCTGGAAAAGAGTAGGATCTATCCTTCGTTTTGGTATTGATATGAAAGGCTGCGTAACTCTAGATAGTACATGTTTTGCTACAGGAAATAATTTGAAATAT
>NZ_BAAHWU010000093.1:0-4545 GCF_054601275.1 Dysgonomonas reticulitermitis
AGGGTGGACGAGTTAAAAACAAGGGTTAATACCGCCAAATACATTAACGCTTTACCGGAACAGTTAGTCAAAAACATATTCAGCGCTAAGAAGCGGTAAATCAAACAGGTAACATTTTTTAACTCCCAACGTAGAGCTCTACGTCGGGAGTTTTTTGCTACAGGGAAAAGCATCTTTGCAAAAAACTAATGATTATGAGCAAAATAGATTTACAGGAAACAGATTATAACCCTTTCAAGGATATAATCCGCAGATTTGATGATCTCGAAAGGAAAATATCGGAAATCCATGCGTCACTACAGAAATTATCAGGCGCTGTCATGGAAAAACCAGAGGTGAACAGGCAATCCTTTCCGGGACAAGAGATTGATATGGACAGGCTGGATAAAAGGCAAGCCGCCAAATTATTAAAAGTTTCTGTCCGTACCATCGACCGTTATGTAAAGAATGGCAACATACCATATATCCAACATGGGGGAAAGGTTACATTCAGTTTTATGGAATTAACTGACAGTAAATTTAACCGGAGACACAGGAACACACATAAAGACCATTTATCAATTCTTGTTACAAATCCAACTTCAGCAAAAAACCGAGAATAACTTGTATCATGAATGATTCTAACGAAAATATTGAAAAAAAGCTAAAAGACATTGATACCAAAAAAGGGGCAGGTCGTCTATAACTGCCTGAAAGATATGCGGATTGCCGATATACAGCAGGCCGGAGGCTGGGAAAGGATGCTTGCCGGCATTGGCAAAAGTAAGCAGACCGCGGAAACATTTATGACCACATTTAATATCTTCACCAGGCAGGCGACGGAAGAGATACTCTCCCTGAACCTGCTTAAAAAGCCTGCACCCAAGCCAGAGCAGCCGAAGCCCATGTCGGGAAAAAGGAAGAAAAGGACAGTATAAGAGGATATTACAGGCTATGTATGAATGCTGTATGAATGCTGTATGAATGCGGCATGAATCCTGTATGAATGATAATTTAGTTTAGTGAGGATCGGAGGGGGGACGGAAGTCCCCTTTTCTGTGGGCAAATGTATCGCCCTGCCTGTCCCGGTCTTGTCAAGGTCAGGCCGCTGCGCGGTTTTGCGGGAAATCTCCAGCCCTGGCTGCGCCCGGCTCGTATTTCCCGCGAAAACCCTGACAAGCCCGGCAGGGCGATGCTTTTTGCCCGGAAAAGGGAATTTCCCTGCATAACAGATTAATCATTTAAAATAGAAGCATCATGCAAAAATCAGTTTTACTAAAAGCAGCGTTAGTGGTTGTTACCGTTACGCTGTTTATCACACTCTTAACATGTATCTGACTATGAATTACAGGATAATAGATGGCAATACAGCCAACGGGATATTCACCGTATCGGAAGTGAAAATCAGCTACCAGCCGAAGGTCAGGCCTTCCGAAAGGCTGAAAATAACCTGTTCGAATGATATATACAAATTGCTTACGGAATATGGCGTATTCGACCCGGAAGTTATCGAGCACCGGGAGTTCTTCAAGCTGTTGCTGCTGAACAACGGGAACAGGCTGCTGGGAATAAACCACCTTTCGGAAGGCGGTATAGGAGAAGTCACCGTTGACGTGCGCCATATCATGCAGGCGGCGATACTGGCCAATGCTACCGGCATAGTCCTCTGCCATAACCATCCTTCGGGGAGCCTAAAGCCGAGCGTAGCCGATGATAAAATGACCGAAAAGGTCAAGGCTGCCTGCGGGATCTTCGGCATAATCCTGACGGACCACCTGGTAATATCCGGCGAAGGCTATTACTCATACGCCGATGAAGGCAATATTTTATAACGCTATATAAACCATAAGTAATAATTGAAAATATACCATAGCATTTATGAATAAACAAAATATTAAACCGCAATAAAATGAAAACAAAAAGTAAAACAAAAACAAGAAATATGCGCGTAAAGCTGGAAAAGAACAGCGGCAGTAAACGCCGTATCCCTTACTGCCGTATCCGTAACCGCGCAGGTACCTCCTCCGGGCAAGCGGTACCTGTCCGCCTTTATCTCAAATCCATACTGGACGATGACGGCAGCGTGGACAGGAAAAAGATTGTCAAATTATTTAATACCGATACGGAATCCTATGGCTAATACCTGTACAAGCATACCAACATATACGCCTCTGGCGGATGGCGTGATAAATCCGCCGGTTAAGTCAATAATTATTCATCCATTAAAAACAAATCGTATGAAACGTAAAATTTCAGACAAAAAAGAAGCGGGAAAAGAAAAAAGTGTAAAAACTCCCGCCACAGTTACAATGAAGCAGGAAACTACGGCTACAGTGCAAACCGGACAGGCAAGTCCTGAAGTCATTCAAAACATCGAACTTTCGATGATTGTATGCAGCCCCTTCAATCCGCGCAAGTACCGGGGAGAAGAAGACCTGGAGGAACTCAGGCAGAGTATCGTTAATTTCGGTATCATCCAGCCCGTTACCTTGCGGGTAAAAGGCGAACAGTACGAAATCGTCTGCGGGGAACGGCGTTACCGCGCCTCGCTTATGGCGGAAAAGACAACCATCCCTGCCATTATCAAGGAATATTCCGACGCCGAAGCGATGGAAATATGCATCCTTGAGAACCTGCAACGCCGGGACATCAACCCGGTGGAGGAAGCCCTGTCTTTCGGCAAGCTCATGGAAGTCAGGGGATATTCCATAGAGGATCTGGTCAGGCAGTTCGGCAAGACGGACAAGTATATCCGCTCCCGCCTGCAACTGCGTAACCTGGCAGATGAAATAGCCGGGCTGCTGGTCAGGGAAGAAATCACGCTGGCTATAGCCCTCGAACTGGCGCGTTTCTGTCCCGACATACAGCGGGACGTGTACGAAAGCCACCTTTCGGCAGATGACAATTATTCATGGAAAAACCTACAGGCAAAGGACTTTCGTAAGATGCTCGAAGGCATGTACAGTACGGATTTGTCCAGGTATGAATTCGACAAGGCCGATTGCAAAGCCTGCCCGTTCAACTCATCCGTTTACGACCTGTTCGCGGACGGCAACTGCGGGAACTGCCAGAATATCGAATGCCTGCGCTACAAGCAGGCGGAATTTGTCGCCTCGGAAACGACCAGGCTGCTGAATGAGAGGAAAAATGAAAACATAGGCATATGCGTAGCGCCGGATTCCTTCGCTTCGGCGGAAGTAGTTGAAAACCTTATCGACACAGGCTGTGAAATCTATGAAATGCAGGCCAGCCGCCTGCCGGAAGAACCCCAAAAGCCGGAGCCGGAACAGTTCGCATCGGAAGCGGAATACCGGGAAGCGGAAGCCGGATACGAATCGAGGCTGCAACAGTACCGGGCCAGTTTCGCGCAAATAGAGGAAATGGTCGAACAGGGAAAAGCACAGCTTTTAGTCGATGTCAGCAGGTGCAGGCCGGAGCTTTGCTACCGGGTTATCCCCGAAGCGGAAGCAAGCCTTCATAAGAATGAGGAGGATACCGTTGAAAAGCTCCGCAGGCAGGATACGCGTAATAAGGAGATAGCTATCGAGAAAGGCGTGGAGGAAGTAAAGCGCCTTGTAAAAGAAAGCGTTATTCCCGCGAAGGACTTTTCACCGCGCGAACAGGAACTGCTTTACTTTATCATGCTGGCCTTCCTGCGCAGGGAGAATTATGATACGTTTGGCATTGAAGACAGGCAGGCGATTACAGACGAGGAGAAACTGGAACTGGTAGCCTTCCGCTCTATAGAGCAGGAGAACGTTATCCGGCGTGACTTTATTATCCATGCCCTTTCACAGGCTTCCGGCGACTGCCTGAAATCCAGGCTGCTGCTCGAATTCGTGGCGATGTATTTCCCGAACAAGGTTACCGGGATAAAGCAGCAGTGCAATGAAGCCTACCGGAAAAAGCATGAGCGGATAGAGGAACGGATACTACAGTTGCAGCCGTATAACAGCGAAAACACGGAAGAAGCAGACGCAAAAGCTCTTCCGGCGATAACAGGAAGCGAAGAAACATCTGCACCGGATGTTGAAACAGCAACAGGAACAGGGGAAGACGCGCCGGAACCGGAAACGTTCGACAATCCGGATATGGACGATATACCGTTGTACCCCGGACTGCCCGAACAGGCTCAAATAGGTGAAGTACCGGACGATGACGGTGAAATCATGGAAACGGCATATGAGGAAGCGGCCGCCTAATGCTACCGCCTTATCCTGAAAAATACCCTGCGACAGCAAAAAAACTGTGTGCAGGGTATTTTCGTAAATAAGGGATTATCTGATTGCTAAATTCATGGTTTTTCCATACCTTTGGCAAGAGAAAATGAGTTATTTGTCGTCATGCAAAATACAGCAGGCCAGTGCGTTAACAACGTTACTTATTCGTTACCTGTTTTTATACAAATATTGTGTTTCAGGTAGTTAGATGGGGATATTACTTTTTAACTAAAAAGTAACAAACTCCACAGTCAGTAGTCAACAGTTATCAGTAAGCAAGGCCTTTTCGTCATTGCGAATTGAAAATCGGCGGAGCCAACAGGAGTGAAGCAATCCAGAGTATTGA
>NZ_BAAHWU010000094.1:0-4515 GCF_054601275.1 Dysgonomonas reticulitermitis
AGTAAGAACAGGAAGATTTGATGTTTAATAAAAATATAAAAACAGATCATATGTACCAGGTAAAATTCGTACCCGTTTCGATGCGGCAAAAAGGTTTCCGCTTCTATATAGAAGCCGATATGCTTTTTATCTGCCGCCGTGTGGGAGAAGACGCTTCCCACATGTTCGTACCAGTCCTTAGCGACGGAACCCACCGGCTGGAGCTGCCGATGGTGCTGGTTGCCGGTAAGAAACGTTACCGGGCCTTCAGGCGTACGGTATCGGGCATCTTCGGGCTTTCCGTTTTCCGGGGGTATCGAATACGGAAAATCCTCCAGGCGGCCGGCCCTTCACGGATTACTTACCCGTACCGTGTGTGCCTGGACTACGAGGATTGGATGCCAGGCGCCGAGGTCAATATTCTTTTCTTTAATTAATTCCTTAAAAGCCTAAAATATCAGATAAAAATGTTTAAACCGATTACATTACTGCTACTATTACTTAGTATCGCTTTTACCGCGAACCTGCACGGCCAGGACATCAGCAGCGCGGCTGCGGCGCCCCTCAGGGCAAAGCTGCCCGGTTTGGCCGTCAAAACTAATTTGTTGTACGATGCGACCACCACTTTCAATCTGGGCGGGGAGTTCCGCCTGTCGGATTACCTGACCCTGGATGTGCCGGTCAGTTACAATCCCTGGACTTTTCCGGAGAATCGCAAGTTCAAACATTTTCTGGTACAGCCCGAATTACGCTACTGGCTCAATGAGCCTTTCAACGGCCACTTCCTGGGGGCGCACCTGCTTTACAGCCATTTTAACATCGGCAACCTGCCTTTCGGGTCATTACGCGACAACCGTTACCAGGGCGACGCCTACGGCTTAGGCTTCTCCTATGGTTACCAGTGGCTATTGTCTTCCCGCTGGAACCTGGAAGCCACCTTAGGCCTGGGGTATGTGTACCTTGACTACAGCCGCTATGAATGCAGGGCCTGCGGCCGTAAGACAGGAGAAGGCCCGACAAACTATTTCGGGGCGACCAAAGCGGGTATCTCCCTGATATACATCATCAAATAACCTACATCGGCAAACCCGGAAACAAGAAACAAATATAAATTTATGAAACAAATTATTTTTGTATACCTTTTTTTATTTTTAAGCCTGCCGGTATTCAGCCAGGGCATTGTCCATATTGAAATCCAGGACTTTAAGGAAGAAAACGACAGTTTGAGCGTCAGTTACCGGGCACGCGTAAGCCCCGGCGCCATAGAAACAAGCCAGAGCCTGCGTTTCTATCCGGTGGTACAGGCCGGCGATCAGGCCCGTATTTTGCCGGGCGTTACCATCCTGGGCAAAAACAGGGAAAAGGTTCTGTCCCGTTTCGATAAGGGCGGTACGGGCGATTTTATCCCCGCCGGTAGTATCAAGGAGGAGGCTTTACTGAATTACAATGTAAAAACGCCTTACGCCCAGTGGATGGATTCCGCGTGCCTGGTACTGCATCAGGAAATCACGGGTTACCGGAACAAAAGCACCCTGACCACTTACCGTTTCGATAATAATGCCGGGCTTGCAGGCCGTGTACATCCGGCCGTCGCTTTTATGATTCCTCAAAGGGAAGAAATAAAACATCGCGGGCGCCAGGTTAAAGCGTATTGGGATTTCCAGGATGGTGAAGCTTATTTTACTTTCCAGCAGGGGCGTGCGGCACTCCTTCCCGATTTTCGCCGTAACGCCGAAGCGCTGGCCGCGATCGACGAAGTCATCCGCGATGTGGCCAATAATCCCGACGCTGCCCTGCAAAGCATATATATCATAAGCTATGCTTCACCCGAGGGTTCTTACACTACCAATGACCGCCTGGCCAAAGAGCGGGCGCAGGCGCTCGTGGAATACATCCGCGGCAGGTTCAACCTTAACGGGGGCTTGTTCAGGGTGAGTTCCGTCGCCGAAGACTGGGAGGGGCTGGCTGAACATGTCAGGGCCGGCGACATGCCGCAGAAAGACAGGATACTGGAAATCATATCCTCTGTCGGTATCCATGACGGGCGCGAAGCCCAACTGATGCTCCTCGACAAGGGCGACTCTTACCGGTCGATGCTTAAGGAAGTGTTTCCCCGGCTCAGGCGCGTGGAATGTCTGGTCGATTACATTGTCAGGGAATACGACCTCAGGCAATCCGCCATCATGCTCGATAAGCGCCCCGGCGACCTCTCGCAGCTCGAACTCTATAACCTGGCCCTGAGTTATGGCGCAGGCAGCACAGAATACAACCGCATATTGCTGGAAGTCATTCCCAAAAATTTCCCGGAAGACGCCACAGCCAACTCTAACGCGGCCGCTGTCCTGATCCGGAACGGCGAACCGGCCGCCGCCATGCCTTACCTTGAAAAAGCAGGGGACAGCGGCTCCGCGCAGAATAACAAGGGCGTTATCGCCCTGCTGAGCGAAGATATGGAAAAAGCCGAAGCCTGTTTCACAAAGGCTTACAGCCTGGGTTGTGAAGAGGCTGCCGCCAACCTGAAAAAACTACAGGCTAAACGGAAGTACCATCAAAACAGGAAATAAAGAAATAAACAGGAAAACAAATTAAACAGTAGAAAAACAATTGATAAAATTATATCAATAATTAACCCAAGTTTTTAAATTAAAATTTTTAAAAAATGAAAACAAAATTCAAGTATTTAGCATTAATGGTCTCTGTAGCCCTGTTAGCAGGCTTCAGCAGTTGTTCGAACGACGACGTTCCCGCAGAGAACGCCGGCGGCACAAAAAACCTTTTCTTAAAGATCAGCAGCGCTCCGGCTACTAAAGCCGAAGGCGCTGTTCAGGCAGCGGCGCCCGTTGTATTCAACGACGGAGTATTATATTTTACTTCTAGTGGCAATATCGAAGCGCAGTACACCATTTCTAGTGCGCCGACTAGCGGCTCCAATATCAACATCACCACCCTGACCGGCGCTGGAGAAACCATAGAAAACCTTCCGAACTCTGTAGATCATGTCTATGTAGTGGGTAACGTTCCTACAACGGTGTCACTTCCGGCGTCGGGTAGTATTTTGGCGGTACAACAGGCTGTACTTGTTGTAGCAACACAAGGGACTATCAGCAATGTAAGCCTGTACGGGGATGATGCCACTTCCCTCCTCACAGCCGGAGGGGGCGCCAGCGGAAATGATCTTTACGAAGCTAATATCACTCTGGCTCCAGTTGTAGCCCGTATCGAATTGGCCGATATCACATCGTCCGGCGATATCGTCAGCTACAAAGTAGCCGGTATCTTTGTGGATAACTATTATTCCCAGGGCGAAGTAGACGGCCTCGTAGCCGCCACAAACCTTGTAAATAACGGAATGGACCCAACCAAATTCAGTGACGGCACATCCGAATATCCGACTGCCCTTAAACCGTCTATCTATGACTGGTATCCGACTGCACTAACTCCATCGAGTAACGTGGTTGCACCTGCAACAGCGGGACAAGTATGGGGGTATAACGTATTCGCGGCTGCGGCCGGAAGCTCTGTTCCGCGTATCATCATACGCCTGGAAGACGTTATGTTGAGCTCCGGAGCGCCAACTAGCGGCTCTACCCAGTTTATCACAATCAGCGGATATAAAGACGCCTCGAGCGTGGCTTTGACCAGCTTCGAAGCCGGCAAAGTATATACCCTCTCGGCAGGTACGCTGATATTTGACGAGAATGATATCGATCCCGTACCGAACAGCAACCTGATAGATGTAAAGGTTACAGTGACACTGACTAACTGGACAGTTGTTCCCGTAACTCCTGTAATATAATTCAGCTTATCCAATCCGGCGGAGAAGTTTTCCCTGCTTCGCCGGATTTTTTATTCTATTTTAAAAAAAACTAAAGAGAGACTACCTATGAAATTCTATCATATAAGCCTGTTGCTGTTTTTCGTTTATGTGCTGGCCGGATGTATCGACGAGGATCTGGATTACTGCCCTGAAATCACGGAAAACAACCTGATCCTGAAGTTCGTCCACACGGACGGCGCGGGCGCGGATATTTTTCCCGGTAACATACACAGGACCGAAGTCTTTGTGTTCGACGTAAACGGTTACTTTGTACAACATCAAAGCGTGGAAAAAGAAGCCCTGTCCGTCTTCGCGGGAACAGAATTAAACCTGGCCGCCGGTACCTACCGCATTGTATGCTGGGGCAACGCTTATGATAAAACAACACTGGATAACCTGTCCGCAGGAAGCCTGTTCAGCGACGCGTTTGCCGGGTTCGGCATTCCGGACGCGAGCGGCATAGCTACGGGTGGAGATCCCCTGTATTATGCTCCCCGGGCGTTATCCCCTTCCCAATCTTTTATCGTAACCGTACCTGAACAGGGTGTTGAAACAGCGGTTGTCGATTTTTGCAGCGCCCATATTAAAATAGAAATATATATCAAAGGCTTCGGGGATATATCAGATCAGGGCGAGCCCTTGCTTCCCCTGGTGGAACTGACGGACCTGTCCGCCGGTTATGATTTTGACATGCAGGCTTCCGCGCCTGTCATTTCTTA
>NZ_BAAHWU010000095.1:0-3896 GCF_054601275.1 Dysgonomonas reticulitermitis
CCCAGATTTTCGTGTCGGTCATCTTAGCGTCCGCTATCACCGCGCCCTGCCGTCCTGCTTCCTCGACAAAGGCTGTCAGTATCTCCACGCTGTTCAGCCTGCGGTAGCTGTCGCTCAGTACGCCCCGGACTTCCATGCCTACGCTACGGACAAGCACCCGCTGGCGGCCTGTCCAGGAGGAATGCTCGTTCAGGACGGTTGCCGCAAGCTGCCTTTGCCATTCGTCTCCCCGTGCAAGTCCCCTGAGATACTGTGAGGGAACATTCATCCTTTCGGCTAATTGCCCTACGGCGTTATCGTGCAGCGTAAACTGTTCCTGCCGCATGTTCATCATTAATTCCCCGTCGCCGCTGAAGGTAATGACGGGTGACTGCTCCCTTTGCCGGAGCTCTACGCCTATGGGCGCTACATAATCCTGTGCGATATTTCCCTCGTGTACCAGGCGCCGCATGGTCTCCCTGACGCCTGTCTGCCTGCCTTCGATCATCCGTTGCACCTTGTTAATGACAACTTCGTTCAATCCCTGCTGTAATACTATATTTTCCATAATTTCTTCTTGTTTTTAATTGTTTGTAAATTTTATAAGTGAATTAATACCTGCTTAAAATGAATTGTGCCGGAGTATCAGTCCAGCACAAACTCGTTTTCATACACTTTTTTCCAGCCCGCTGCCGCGGATGCGGACAGGCCATTTGTTTGTCGCCGTAAGGTCTGCTTCTCCTTCCATAATGCTTAGATTTTTGATGATATGTTCTTTATCTCACGCTCTACCAGTAGGCGCATAGCTTTCGGGAATACAGGGAACAGCTTGCAGCCATTATATCTGTACAGGCAAAAGTCCCGGCCTGAATGGTTTTCGTAATAATCCAGCGTTTCCATGAATTTTTTTGCTTCGCTTGCATCATCGAACCAGAAAAGGTGCGTCCCGTTTTCCCTGACAAGCCAGATAAAGGGGATGCAGGCCTTTGTCCTGCGAATAAAGTTGGTATCGTGTACCCTGAAATCCGTGATAAACGGGCCTGTAACAAGCGCGGCAGCGACCTGTTCCATTTGATGCAATAATTCCTCTATGCCTGTCTGTGCAGCTATGATGTTATCTATTCCTTCCATATCCTTTTGATTATTGGTTAGTAATTTCTTCCGGCAGGTTATCCAGATATTCCGCGATCACATCGCCGTGGCAGGGATACGGCTTGCAGAAGCAGCCCAGCGCCTTGCCTTTCAGTTCATGCACCCGGCGCTTAAATTCCGGGTCTGTTTTCAGCCGGTCATGGAAATATTTCCTGTATCGCTCGATGGTTGCGCCCCTGTCATCGCCATACCTTAACCGGAACGGATTACCGAAATACCCGTCCTGTCCTTTTCCAGCCCGTCCGATATATACATCAAACGCGGAAGTACGAATGTTTACCACTGTTGTCATCATGTTCATTTTTTATTGTTTTATTAAATTTTCCGGCCAAGCCGGTATAGCTGTGCTATGCAGGCCGGTAAATGGAGTGTTCAGCCGGTGCAGGGTTTTTGGAAAAAATACGACATGAAGCGTAGCGAATGTGGAGATTTTTTCCAAAACCGCGAAGCGGCCCGACCTTGCACAGGCTTAGGAACACGGAATTACCTTTGCCTGATAGCACAGAAATACCTTTTATTTCTATTCAGAAGAGGAAAAAGATTGGATGATAATATCCTGAAATCGCCGATATGGTAATATAATGGTAAAGTTACCGGGCATGACCGTTTCGCTATCCTGTAAAAATGAGTATCTTTGTGCTATAATTTTCAGTTGGAAAATGACAGATACAGAAAAAATAAAATCCATCATAGCGCAGGGCGAAGGCTTGAATATCGAGTTCAAAAAATCGCGCGATTCGTTAAGCCGCAGCATGTTTGAAACCGTTTGTGCTTTCCTGAACCGGAAAGGCGGGCATATTTTGCTTGGCGTCAGGGACAACGGCGCGATTGAGGGCGTGAGCGACGAGTCTTTGCTGGCCCAGCTCAAAACCCTGGCAAACGACATGAACAACCCGCAGATAATAACCCCGGCAACGCATATAGAAAGCGAAGTTGTGGAAATCGACGGAAAGAAAATCATCTGCATTTATGTTCCTGAAAGTTCGCAGGTACATTCCTGCAAAGGCGTATATTACGACTGTCAGGGCGAAGTGGATATTAAGCTGACGACTTATATCCAGAAAACCAATCTTTACATCCGCAAGGACGGCCAGACGGAAAACCGCGTTTATCCGCAACTGGAACTTTCGGATTTTGTAAATGAGGATTTCGATTATGTACGCGCCCGCGTTGCTGTTTTCGATGCGAAGCATCCTTGGATAAAAATGAGCAATGGGGAAATCCTGCGTTCGGCAAAAATGTACCGCCGCGACGAGCAGAGTGGCAGGGAAGGCTATACGCTTGCCGCCGCGCTGGTTTTCGGCACGACTGATATTTTGCGCGAAATCTGTCCGTACTACAAGACGGAAGCCTTGTGCCGCAAGGAAGACCTGCTGCGTTATGACGACCGCGATACGGTCGATTGCAATCTTTTGCAGGCATACGAGCGGCTGATGGCCTTTATCCGCAAGCATACGCCTGACCGCTTTTACATGGAAGGCGATACGCGGATAAGCCTGCGCGAGGTTATTTTCCGAGAAGCGGTTACCAATGCTTATCCACAGGGAGTTCAGCAATGATTACCGCGCCATGCTTACCATTTACAAAGATACGGTGGTTACTGAAAACTGGACGATTCCCTACCAGATGGGGCGCATTACTCCCGCCAACCTGAAGCCGCATTCTAAAAATCCGGTTATTGCCGCGTTTTTCAAGCAGATACACTGGGTGGAAGACCTGGGGTCGGGCGTGAGGAATATGTACCGTTACCTGCCTGTCTATGTGAAAGATAAAAATGTGCTGCCCGTAATGGAGGAAGGCGATGTTTTCAAACTTACGGTCAAATACGGGCGGGAAAACAGCGTATCCGTACCTGATGATTTCGGGATGCTGGTTTCCGGTGAAGATAAGATTCTGGCTCTGATTCGGGAAAATCCGAAAATAACGGCAAAGGAAATGGTCGAGATGGCTGAAATTCCTTTAAGAACGGTAGAAAGAATATTAGCAGAACTGACTGATAACAAAGTTATTGAACGCGCAGGGGGGAAAAGATTCGGGACATGGGTTGTAAAAAAATAAGTGGCGGTTTGGATGGCGGTTTGGATGGCGGTTTGGCGCTTCAAATTTCCGGAAAATGTTTTTCCCTGGAAGGAGATTGATTGATTCCGAATTTGTCAGAAAGCTTCTCACAAATTCGAAATGTTAATTTGAGAAACACTTTTGTTCCGGGTTATTTCCCTATGACCAGCCCGATATTCCCGAAAACATTATACCCTTCTTTTGTCTGTCCCACCGGCGTTCCGAGCGCATCCTGCACCCTGCCTTCCCCGTTCCGGTTGAACCTTGAATGCGACTGCCCGAAGCCTGTCCCGCTCCTGTCCATAACGACCGCCCCGCCTGCCTGAATTACTTTTTTCACCAGCGCTATGGTCTGTTCGACAAAAATCCCCTCGCTTGCCACCGATACAAAGGCGACCGTATTTTCATCCGCGCTGATTCCTTCGTTTACCGGTATGCCCGTGCGTTTGGCGTCTTCAAGGTAAATCCCGGTCGATGACCTGCGGTGCGCTACCCCGAAGCCGATGAAAGCGTTCGCGTAATTTGCCTTGCCCTGGTCTTTTCCTGTCTTGTCAACTGATAACCGAAAACCTGTTTTCATATACTTTGTAAGCGTTCGGTATTGCTCATCTTTCGCATGCTATCGCCAGGGTTTAACTTTGTCTATAACATAAGTCACGGTTGTTTATAACGAGAGTCAGCCGACCGTTTAGTAAATGTAAAATGGC
>NZ_BAAHWU010000096.1:0-3781 GCF_054601275.1 Dysgonomonas reticulitermitis
CCCAGATTTTCGTGTCGGTCATCTTAGCGTCCGCTATCACCGCGCCCTGCCGTCCTGCTTCCTCGACAAAGGCTGTCAGTATCTCCACGCTGTTCAGCCTGCGGTAGCTGTCGCTCAGTACGCCCCGTACTTCCATGCCTACGCTACGGACAAGCACCCGCTGGCGGCCTGTCCAGGAGGAATGCTCGTTCAGGACGGTTGCCGCAAGCTGCCTTTGCCATTCGTCTCCCCGTGCAAGTCCCCTGAGGTACTGTGAGGGAACATTCATCCTTTCGGCCAGTTGCCCGACCGCATTATCATGCAATGTAAACTGCTCCTGCCGCATATTCATCATCAGTTCCCCGTCGCCACTGAAGGTAATGACAGGCGACTGTTCCCTTTGGCGGAGCTCTATGCCTATGGGCGCTACATAATCCTGTGCGATGTCGCCCTCGTGTACCAGGCGCTGCATGGTTTCCCTGACGCCTGTCTGCCTGCCTTCGATCATCCGTTGTACCTTGTTAATGACAACTTCGTTCAATCCCTGCTGTAATACTACATTTTCCATAATTTTTTCTTGTTTTTCTTGTTATAAATGAATAAATACCTGTTTAAAATGAATTGTGCCGGAGGTTAGTCCAGCACAAATCGACGATATCGGTTATTTCGTAGTCCGTATTCCTACATTTCTATTTCCTGTCCGCTGCCACGGATGCGGACAGGCCATTTGTTTGTCGCCGTAAGGCCTGCTTCTTTTTCCATAATACCTGGCTTTTTTATGAGATGTTTTTTATCTCACGCTCTACCAATAGGCGCATAGCTTTCGGGAATACCGGGAACAGCTTGCTGCCGTTATACCTGTACAGGCAAAAATCCCGGCCTGAATGATCCATATAATAAGCCAGTGTTTCCATGAATTTTTTTGCTTCGGTTGCATCGTCCAGCCAGAAAAGATGCGTCCCGTTTTCCCTGACAAGCCAGATAAAGGGAATGCAGGCCTTTGTCCTGCGGATAAAGTTGGTATCGTGAACTGTAAAATCCGTGATAAACGGGCCTGTGACAAGCGCGGCAGCGACCTGTTCCATTTGATGCAGTAACTCTTCAGTTCCTGTCTGTGCAGCTATGATGTTATCTATTCCTTCCATATCCTTTTGATTATTGGTTAGTAATTTCTTCCGGCAGGTTATCCAGGTATTCCGCGATTACGTCGCCGTGGCAGGGATACGGCTTGCAGAAGCAACCCAGCATCTTGCCTTTTAGTTCATGTACCCGGCGCTTAAACTCCGGGTCTGTTTCCAGCCGGTTATGGAAATATTTCCTGTATCGCTCGATTGTCGCGCCTCTCTCTTCGGATTCCTTTAGCCGGAACGGGTTTCCGAAATATCCGTCCTGTCCTTTTCCCGCCCGTCCGATATATACATCGAAGGTGGAAGTACGAATGTTTACTGCTGTTGTCATAATTCCTTTGAATTTAAACTGTTAATCAATTCCCGGCGAAGCCGGTATAGCTGTGCTATGCAGGCCGGTTAATGGAGTGTTCTGCCTGTGCAAGGTTTTTGGGAAAAATACGACATGAAGCGCAGCGAATGTGGAGATTTTTTCCAAAACCGCGAAGCGGCCAGACCTTGCACGGGCTTAAGAACACGGAATTACCTTTGCCTGATAGCACAGAAATACCTTTTTATTCCTTCTAAGCGGAAGTAAACGTAGAATGGTAATCAAGAGGAAATAAAGCAGAAAACATAATAGTTTATATAAATTTATATCGTATAAATTTTATTTTTTAGCAAATAGTTTCATTTATAAAGAAAACTTTTGTATGTTTGCTAACTTCAAATCTAGCAGATAAGATGAAATATATTCAAAGAGATAATTATATAGAACGGATAAAGCCTTATATAGGTAAACCTGTTATTAAGGTGCTGACCGGACAACGGCGTGTTGGGAAAAGTTGTATCATGCTTCAATTATGTGATGAAGTTAAGAAACTCGATAAAAAAGTAAATACAATTTATATCAATTGTGAGCTGGAAGAATTCCGGGGTATTAAAACTTCCTCCGATCTTTATACATATATTGATTCAAGATTGAAGGCTGATGAACGTAATTACCTGTTCATAGATGAAGTACAAGAGATTGATTCTTTTCAGGATACTTTACGCAGTCTGCTTGCAGAACAAAAATGTGACATCTATTGTACCGGAAGTAATGCCAATATTCTTTCAAGTGAATTGGCTACCTATCTATCAGGAAGATATATGGAATTTGATATCCACTCGCTCAGTTATCGGGAGTTTATACAATTTCATTCATTTGAAAACTCGCAAGATACCCTGATGAAATACCTTACTTTCGGGGGTATGCCGTTTCTTATCAATCTTGAATTAACAAAAGAACAAGTCTTCGAATATCTAAGTAATGTTTATTCAACAATATTACTCAAGGATGTTGTTGCCAAAGAAAAGATCAGGAATGTCTCTTTCCTTGAAAACTTGATAATGTATGTAGCTGATAATGTTGGAAATCTGTTCAGTTCAAATAATATCAGTAAATATTTGAAATCCCAACAGATCCAAATGACTCCACAGCTTATTATCAATTATCTGAAAGGTTTGGTAAATGCATATATTATACACAAGGTACAACGGGCTGATGTTGGAGGTTTAAAGATCTTCGAGATAGGTGAAAAGTATTATTTTGAAGATTTAGGACTTCGTAATATGATTCGGGGCGGTAATACTTCTTCCGATATACATAAACTGATGGAAAATGCAGTATTTTTGCATTTAGTACAATCCGGTTATAAAATATTTGTTGGAAGGTTAGGCGAAAAGGAAATCGATTTTATGGCCGAAAAGAATGGCAAGCGCATTTATATTCAGGTTGCATTAACTACGATGGATGAAAAAACCCGTAAACGGGAATTTGGCAATCTTATGGAGATAAAGGATAATTATCCCAAATATGTTGTTACTTTTAATGATATGATTATAGGAAATGACTATAAAGGAATTACATATTGCAATTTGATTGATTTTCTTGTATTGGAAATTTGATAATGGTGTCTGAAAGTATCAGTAGATGAATAAAATTACAATCAAAAAATAATAGGGAATAAATTGATGAACAACACTATATTAAAATACGAGTCCGACGTTTGGAAAACAGCCGACCTGCTTAGAGGTTCAGGTATAAAAGAAAGCGATTTTCCAAAATACATGATGCCATTCTTTGCCCTTTTGATGGTAGAAAGTAGGTTGGTACGTGCCGCAGAGAAACTGGAAGAAGACATAAGCCGAGATGACATCGAAGACTTTGTAGAAATGTTCGAACTGGAAGGGCTTGGTTACAATATCTATGTTATAAAGAAGAATAAGACCTTAAAAGATATTTGCAAAAACGATAAAACTTTCATTACCGATTTTCGGGCTTATCTAAAGGCATTCGATCCGGAAACAAAATCGTTGTTGGGTGTTGACAAAGGTCCACAAGAAGAAAAGTTTCTTGATATATCCGGTGTTTCTGCATTATTATCAAAAAAGAGAGTCCTTTTTGACTATGTGAAAACATGGAGTGAAATAGACCTTACTCCCTTCAATAACTCTGAAATAACCACACTTGAAGAACACATCAAACGTCGTTGGGCGGATATGATAAATGGTCTTTATGTGTGTCCCTGTGTCTCCGGTTAAATTTACTGTCAGTTAATTCCATAAAACTGAATGTAACCTTTCCCCCATGTTGGATATATGGTATGTTGCCATTCTTTACATAACGGTCGATGGTACGGACAGAAACTTTT
>NZ_BAAHWU010000097.1:0-3315 GCF_054601275.1 Dysgonomonas reticulitermitis
AACCTATTTCTGCGGCCAATAAAAAAGCCCGCAAAATTGAATTGCAGGCTTTCTCAATATCAAAATATTTAACTCAAATCACTGTCTGTCCTCATATCTATAATCTGCCAATAACTCTTGTAGACGCTTTCGCGCAAAGAAAATACGGCTTTTCACTGTTCCTATAGGCAATCCCAATTGTTGAGCTATTTCCTCATATTTAAATCCCGACACATGCATAGAAAAAGGCAACCTATACTCATCGGAAAAACTGCCTATCACTCTTACGATCTCCGATACAGTATAGGCCCCTTCGGGACTATCAAATCCGGAATCTTGAGGCATATTCAAGTGATAAAGATTCTCAGTTTGATCGATCATTGTCTGGCTACGCACCACACGACGATAATTATTCACAAATATATTGTGCATGATAGTGAATACCCAACCCTTAAAATTAACATTTTCGTAATACTTTTCTTTATTATCCAATGCACGAAGGGTGGTTTCCTGTAACAGATCTTTAGCTTCCTCTCTATTTGAAGTAAGAGTAAGAGCGAAGTTCATCATATTGTTTTGCAAGTCTATTAACTTGTCTTCAAAAACTTTGTTGCTTTCTAGTGTTGCCATCATTTTAAGGTATTTAGTTGGCGAAATATTTTTATTATAGTGCAAGATCTATATCTTGATATTTATCTTGTTTGAGACAAAGTTATATACTTTTTCTATTTTAACTAAAAAAATAGTCTTCTAGCATCGATATATTATTAAAAGCATATAAGTTCAACAAATAACACGCTGATTTTGACTGGACCTAAGTCAGGTTAAAGGGTTAATATCTTTTATAAATTATATCTATTGATAAAAAATCAATATAAATTTCACCTAGCAAGAGCGACAAATTGTCTTATTTGAGTTCTTTGGCATTTATTTTGTTCTTCTTTAGCAAATATAATTAATAAAAATTGAAAATATGTCACAAAGTGGAAAAATTGGGGTTACAACTGAAAATATTTTCCCCATAATCAAAAAATTCTTATATAGTGATCACGAAATTTTCCTTAGAGAATTAGTTTCCAACGCAGTAGATGCAACCCAAAAACTAAAAACATACTCGTCGCTTGGCGAATTTAAAGGAGAACTGGGAGATTTGTATGTAAATATAAAAATTGATAAAGAAAACGGTACTCTGACTATCTCCGACAGAGGTATCGGCATGACCAATGAAGAAATTGATAAATATATAAACCAAATCGCATTTTCTTCTGCCAATGAGTTCCTCGACAAATACAAGAAAGATGCAAATTCCATTATAGGCCATTTCGGATTGGGCTTTTATTCTTCGTTTATGGTTTCTAAAAAAGTAGAGATCATAACCAAGTCATTCAGGGAAGGTGCCGAAGCTGTTAAATGGAGCTGCGACGGTTCGCCTGAATATACAATAGAAGCTGTAGAAAAGGCAGATCGCGGTACAGATATCATATTGTATATTGATGACGAAAATAAGAATTTCTTAGAAAAAAACGAGATAGATAAACTCTTAAAGAAATATTGCCGGTTCTTACCTGTACCAATCGTTTTTGGTAAAAAAACAGAATGGAAAGATGGAAAATCCGTTGAAACGGATGAAGATAATATTATAAACGAAACAAGTCCATTGTGGACAAGAAAGCCGTCTGAACTGAAAGATGAAGACTATAAGAAGTTTTATCAGGACTTGTACCCGTTCTCTGATGAGCCCATGTTTTGGATACATCTGAATGTTGACTATCCATTCAAATTGACAGGGATACTTTATTTTCCACAAATAAAGAGCAATGTAGACCTGAATAAGAATAAAATACAATTATATAGCAATCAGGTATTTGTTACCGATTCGGTAGAAGGCATCGTACCTGAATTCCTTACATTAATGCATGGAGTGCTGGATTCTCCGGATATCCCGCTTAATGTATCACGGTCTTATCTGCAAAGCGATCAGAATGTGAAGAAGATATCGAGCCATATAACTAAAAAGGTTGCTGACAGGCTCGAAGAAATCTTCAAGAATGATCGTACTCAATTTGAAGAAAAATGGGATAGCCTGAAAGTATTCATCGAATACGGCATGCTTACAGATGAGAAATTCAATGATCGGGCACAAAAATTCTGTTTGTTAAAAAACACTGATGGTAAAGCTTTTACATTTGAAGAATACAAAACATTAATATCAACAAACCAAACGGATAAGGACGGAAACCTGATCTATCTTTATGCAAACAATAGAGAAGAGCAATATACATATATAGGTGCAGCAAAAGACAAGGGATATGATGTCGTATTGTTCGATGGACAGCTCGACGTACACATGGCCGGCTTTCTTGAACAAAAGTTTGAGAAGAGCCGTTTCGTCCGTGTAGACAGTGACACCATTGATAATCTGATAGTAAAAGACGACGCTAAAGAAATTAAACTGACTGACAAACAAAAAGAAGAGCTAAGTGAAGCTTTCACTTCTCAGCTGCCAAAGATTGAAAAAGCTGAATTTACGGTCGACTATAAAGCTTTGGGTGAAAAGTCCCAACCTATACAAATAACTCAGAATGAGTTTATGCGACGGATGAAAGAAATGTCGGCAATGCAAACAGGAATGGGTTTTTATGGAGAAATGCCGAATAACTACAATCTTGTGCTGAATATAGAACACCCACTAATAAAGAACATTATGGTTGATATAGACGGTAAAGACAAAAAAGCCGTGGCGTCCTATGCCGAAAGTAACTCAAATATTCGTCAATTAGTCGATTTGGCTCTATTATCGAACGGTATGCTAAAGGGTGAAGCATTAAACAACTTCATAAAAAGAAATATGGAGAACATTTGATACATTCTACAGATTTTAATAAAAAGGGGTGTGTCAAAAATAAAATTACACTATCAAAAGACTTTGTTGCAACGGTATTGTAAAAGAAGGGTTACAGGTGTATTTTTGTATTTGCAAATTCAAAAAAGTAGATACATGAGTACCTCACCGATAACCCAGATCAAAGATAAATATAAAATCAAGAATTGGCAAGCGTATAACAAAAGTTTGTGCCAACGCGGCAGTTTAACCTTATGGTTGGACGAATCAATAATGGAAGAATGGGATCATCTGAGCAGAAAGAAGAAGGAAGTAGGCGAACAAACTTATTCAGACAGTATTATTCAATGTTGTTTGTTGTTGAAAATTAATTAGTCAATCCTTAAAAAGTCATTTTAAGTTCAAGTATAAAAAAGTCTGCCTGTATTTTGCAAAAGAAACAGGCCATTTTTTGTTTGTATTTGTTGATCATTCTCTTGAAGTTGAATCCCGCC
>NZ_BAAHWU010000098.1:0-3275 GCF_054601275.1 Dysgonomonas reticulitermitis
GTAATTTTATCGTTGGTAAGTAAGCTCATATATTTGTTTAATTTATTGATTATCAACTATAAAGATACAAAATTATTTCTTACTTACCAACTTTCTTATTGATTTTCTTAAACGGAACTCAGGTTAAGAAGTCTGTTCCTAAGAACATTGCAAAGATAAAATATATCTTCGGATTCTAAAGAACGCAATAACTCATTTTACAGGATGGGTCTTTTTATCTTATCCAAAGGTCTTTATGTCTTTTGCCGATTCTTTTGCTATCGACAAATCATATTTCAAATACCTTTCGGTCATTGTAACAGACTTATGTCCCAAGTATTCCTTAATTTTGTATATATCTACACCATCAAGAACCAAAAGCGTGGCGAAGGTATGTCTTGCAAGGTGAGTAATCCCCTCCAAAAGCAAGCAATCCCAAGACAGGGCAAACGACACGCAATCGGTTTAGAATAAGCAAGTTTGATTGATTTTTCCGTCTCGCAGAAAATGCAGAACCGGACATAAAATCGCGGTATTTCAGTTACCAAACCGTTAGCCGGTTGTTACCGGAAAACGGACAGGTAACAGGATACGGACAAAAGAAATCAAATCAGTGTCCTTTGCGCTGTTTGACAGTCTTTTGCATAACAAAGAACGCTTGTACAATGGCTAATTTTGCCACTAAAAATATAAGCGTATGAAAGTAGAAAAATTCAAGGTGTTGCTCTACCTGAAAAAGAGCGGTTTGGATAAATCGGGCAAGGCTCCGGTTATGGGACGCATCACTGTAAACCGGTCAATGGCGCAGTTCGGTACGAAACTGTCCTGCACCCCCGGCTTGTGGAATCCCCGCGAAAGCAGACTGGACGGCAAGAGCCGTGAAGCCGTCGAAGTGAATGCCAAAATCGAGAAACTTTTGCTGGCTGTGCATTCGGCATTTGACAGCCTCGTGGAACGCAAAAAGCCTTTCGATGCAGAATCAGTGAAGGTCTTCTATCAGGGAAGCATGGACGCACAAATGACCCTGCTTTCCCTTCTCGACCGGTACATGGAAGGGTTGAAAGCCCGTGTCGGAATAGACTGCGCTCCAACCACGTTAAGCACTTATGTGTACACGCATCGTTCGCTCGGCAAGTTCATTCAAAAGAAGTTCAAGATGAAAGACATTGCCTTCGGGCAGCTGAACGAGCAATTCATCCGGGAGTATCAGGATTTTGTGTTGAGCGAAGGGTATTCGATGGATACTGTCCGCCATTACCTGGCTATCCTGAAGAAAATCTGTAAGATTGCCTTTAAGGAAGGCCTATCCGAGAAATTTCATTTTGCCCATTACAAGCTGCCTAAACAGAAAGAGACAACCCCGAAAGCATTAAGCCGGGAGAGCTTTGAGAAAATGCGGGACCTGGAGATCCCCCCAAACTACCCTTCAACCCGTTTCACAAGGGATTTGTTCCTTTTCGCCTGCTATACAGGCACATCCTATGCGGATGTGGTCCGCATTACGGGGGAAAATTTGTTTACGGATGAAGAGGGCAGCCTGTGGCTCAAATACGCGAGGAAGAAAACGGACTACCGGGCGCGTGTTAAGCTGCTGCCCGAAGCAATCGCCCTGATTGAGAAATACAAGGATGAAAACAGGGATACCCTGTTCCCGATGCAATCGGCCGACATCGTAAAAGCGAATATGAAAGGTTTGCGGGTTATGGTGGATATAAAAGAGCCAATGACCTACCATTGTTTGCGGCACAGCTTCGCCAGTCTAATCACGCTCGAAGAAGGCGTACCGATAGAAACCATTAGCCGGATGCTCGGACACAGCAACATTCAAACCACTCAAATCTATGCCCGTGTCACTCCGAAGAAGCTCTTTGAGGACATGGATAAACTCATAGAAGCAACCGGCGATTTAAGATTGGTTCTTTAATATTTATTACAAACAAAATAAACAAAAACAGCCATGCGCAGTACATTCAAACAATTATTCTATATCAACCGAGCGAAAGTAAAGTCCGATGGAACGACAGCCGTAATGTGCCGTATCAGTATCGACGGCAAGCAAGCGGTTCTTACAACGGGTATCTACTGCCAGCTCTGCGATTGGAACGCCAAGAAAGGTATAATCAAGACGGAAAGGGAGAACAACCGTCTATCGGAGTTCCGTAACCGGGTCGAACATACCTACGAGCATATACTCAATGAAACGGGCGTAGTGAGCAGCGAACTACTTAAAAATACGATTGTCGGGGTAAACTCTATCCCGACCATGCTGCTCGAAGCTGGCGAAGTGGAGCTGGAACGCCTTCGAGTTCGCTCGATAGAAATAAACTCAAGGTCTACCTATCGGGAATCCCGACTCATGCAATCCAATCTGCAAAGACTCCTTTGTTCCAAGGGGGTGGAGGACATTGCATTTGCAGATATTACCGAAGAGTTCGGAGAGTCGTTTAAAATCTATCTAAAAACAGTACATAACCGAAAGTCTTCCTATATAAACAGAAGCTTGACGTGGCTCAACCGGCTTATCTATATTGCCATTGACCAAGAGGTATTAAGGAGCAATCCGCTTGAAGATGTGCGGTACGAGAAGAAAGAACCCGCCAAGCACCGCTACATAAATAAGCACGATCTAAAGCGGATTATGGAAACACCGTTGAGAGATTCACGGTTGGAGTTGGTACGCAGGGCTTTTATTTTCTCGACCTTGACCGGTCTTGCCTATGTGGACATGCACCGCCTTTATCCGCACCATATCGGCAAAACGGCAGAAGGCAGGCTCTATATCAGAAAACAGCGGGTAAAAACAAATGTGGAAGCATTTATTCCCCTGCACCCGGTAGCGGAGCAGCTACTCATGCTTTACAATACAACGGATGATACAAAGCCTGTATTTCCGTTGCCTGTCCGTGACATGATTTGGTACGATATAAACCAAATTGGTGTTACTATGGGCTTGAAAGAGAATCTCTCGTACCATCAAAGCCGCCACAGCTTCGGGACATTGGCGATTTCGGCAGGGCTTTCGATTGAAAGCATTGCCAAGATGATGGGGCATGCGAATATTTCCACCACACAGGGCTATGCGCAAATCACGGAGCAAAAAATATCGGAAGATATGGACAGGCTAATGAAAAGAAGAAAAACAATGAAAAACAACGCAATTTAAACCGAACAATGTAAGCATTCGGTCAGATGCATCTTTTTTGAGATATTCATAGTCTTTACCTTTGCATAATCAGGAGTTAACAAACATTTAACGAGCAATCAGTTTATGCAAAATGGATTCAGAGTATAAAAAA
>NZ_BAAHWU010000099.1:0-3266 GCF_054601275.1 Dysgonomonas reticulitermitis
GTAAGCATTCGGTCAGATGCATCTTTTTTGAGATATTCATAGTCTTTACCTTTGCATAATCAGGAGTTAACAAACATTTAACGAGCAATCAGTTTATGCAAAATGGATTCAGAGTATAAAAAAACCTATATATCATATCTTCGTCAAAGTAGCATTAAACAGCAGATCAGTGGTCTTGGAATCGAGGCCCAAAGGGAGATTATAAAAAATCATGTAAAGGATGGGAGCAAAATTCTTAAGGAGTATACAGAGACCGAGACCGGTAAAAATAATCATCGTCCTATATTAACTGAAGCTTTAGAACAATGCAGACAAAGTGGCTCTATATTAATCTGTGCTAAACTGGATCGTTTATCACGTAATGTAGCATTTACCAGTCGATTATTGGAAAGTGATGTTGAGATTGTTTTCTGTGACTTTCCAAAAGCCAACCGATTAATACTCCATATTATCAGTTCTATAGCTGAGTATGAAGCCAAGTTGATATCAGAGCGAACCAAGCAATCATTAAAAGCAAAAAGAGATAAGGGGATAAAATTAGGTAAGCCGGAGAATCTACTGAACAATCATAGCCGGGCTATAGCCAATAGTATCAAAACCAATAAGTCTAAAGCACTCAACAACGAGAACAACAAACGTGCCTTGATCCTTATTGTGATGCTCCGAAGGGAGAATAAAACATATCTACAGATTTCTCATACACTAAATAAGCAGGGTTTTAAAACCAGTAGAGGTTACAGATTTACAACCTCTCAAGTATGGCGTTTATATAGACGTTATCTAAATAGTTATAAGTAATTCAGCTCTTTTACGGGAGTTTTAATGCAGAAGGCCTCCATTTTCCGGGCAACAGTTCATCTAGCTTTTGTATAGAATGATCCTGTATCCTATTTAATACATCGGTAAGCCAAAGAATTGGGTTTACACCACATACCTTGCAGGTACCGAGCAAGGAATAAATCATGGCTGCCCTTTCTGCTGACAGATGATTCGAGCAGAACAAATAATTTTTGCGTCCCAAAGCTAATGGCCTTACGGCATTTTCCGCCAGATTATTATCAATGCGATATCTACCATCCAATACATAACGAACCAGACGCTGATAGATTCCATAAGTATATGACATAGCCTGCCCTATTTTTGATTTGGGCAATACTTTGGGATAATTCAGATCAATCCATTTCTCAAAATCGCGAAGGATTGAATACGATTTTTCTTTGCGTAATTTTTCTGTTTGCTCTTTAGTAAGATTGTCATCGGTGATCTGCCGTTCCAATTCATAAAGTTTACCTATTTGTTCGAGGGCATATTCTGCCCTTGGCGGATCATTTCCTAATGCCTGCTCAAACTTCCGCCGGGCATGGGCCCAACATCCTAACAGTAGTACTCCCTGTTTTTTCTCATAAATATTATAAGCTCCATATCCGTCACTCTGCACCGTACCTTTAAAGTCTTTGAGCAGGTCTACAACTACATATTGCGCTCTGGATCCTTTATCATAATGAAAAAATAGTTGCTGTTTTTCCGGGGAACGCACCACCCAATGATACCCTTTGCGGGTTGCACCCGGTTTGTCTTTATCCAGTACAGGGATTGTGCTTTCATCTACTTGTATATAATCACAACTCAGCACATTGTTTTTCAACCTCTGATAAAGTGGCTCTAATAAATCAATGGCTGATGCACTCCAATCATTAACTGTCGATGCTGCTAAATGAACACCAATACGCTTAAATATTTCTATCTGACGATAATAGGGAAGATGATCCTGATATTTACTTACCAATAAATTAGCCAACAGGGAAGCACCGGCATTGCTCCTAGGCAAAGGTAAGCCGGGTAATTCACCTATAATGATTCCTAAGCCATCTTTTAATGCATATTTCTTACGAACGATTTCGCGTATATAAAGCTCTCCGGGAATATACTCCAATATTTCAGTTATTTCCTCACCAATACATTTAGCATCTTCGGGCAAAGAATCAGGTTCGATTATCTCCCGGCGACGTATCAGATGCTCAGGCAAAGGTTTCCTGACCGGATGTTTTTTTATGAAATCATTATTTTTGCCTTTTATCTGCGGACTCTTTTTAGATACACCGTTCAGGTAAATCTTTTCTTCCTCCAACTGTACTAAGCCATAAAAATCAAGGCTTAACTGATTCGGGTCTTCTTTTATATAGCGTTCCGAAGAACGGCCAAACAGTGTTCGTCGTAGATAAAACAGTTCATCACTAAGTTTCGATAATTTGGATTGTAGCTGGCCACAATCGGACTGCAATTTATGAACATCCGATTCTAACTTATCATTATCAGATCGCAGGAAAGTATTTTTTAGCTCTAACTCCTGATTACGAAGGAGGGCTTCTTCTAATTTTTGTTCCAATTCCTGCATCTTTTCCATATGTTAAAGATACAAAAACCGAGTGACATACACAAGCTATAAAGCCTTTATTTATGCGGTTTTATGTGGAATGTTATATCTCTTTTTACGGATAACACGATTTAAGCTGATACCTTCGACCATGAGCACCAAATCACACCATGATAAGTGATAATGTCCTGTTGACTGATTTAGTCTGGGAATACTTATTCGCCCGTACTCTAAACGCTTATGATACACAACCAGGCCACCTCTTTCCCAATGCAACAGTTTAATACGGGTTCGGGATTTGTTGATAAACACAAAGACCTCCCCATTCAAAGGATCACGATTCATCGTATCCCTTACGATACCGCATAAACGATCAAACCCTCCCCGCATATCTACTGGATGGGAGCATAAATAATAGCGTAGAGAATCATTTAGATTAAACATTAATAAAGCTTGATTAAATCTACCAGCTGTGAGGTGTTTTTAGAATATACCCGCAGGGTTACGCCATTGGGATATATTATCTCTATGGTAAAACTTTCTTCCGGATTTGTCGGGGATATCTTCTCTGGCTGACTGACCTCAATAGGGTGAAAGCTGGGGGCAGATGATTCTTCTTCAGGGAACATATTATGTTCCTGCATATAATGATTACGCCACAAGTAAAACTGATTATCTGTCCAACCGACCTGAGTGTAAAATTCTCGTGCCATTAATCCACTACGAAAATACTGTTCGATGATAGGATAGGCCTGCTTCTTCGTTAAGCGCATAGTCACTCGTTTCTTCTTTTGCATAAACTGATTGCTCGTTAAATGTTTGTTAACTCCTGATTATGCAAAGGTAAAGACTATGAATATCTCAAAAAAGATGCATCTGACCGAATGCTTAC
>NZ_BAAHWU010000100.1:0-3135 GCF_054601275.1 Dysgonomonas reticulitermitis
CTCACAATCGTTATTTATCATCTCTCAAAGAACGCATTGCCAAATTCTGGCGACTATTTTCATCGGCGGACAGGCCGAATGAATTCATTAAAAATATTTGTGTAATTAATTTTTAGATATTATATAAAAAAATATTTGTGAATATTTTTTTAAGAGAACCGCAGCCGCTGCCGCTCCTTTCAGGCATACCGGTTTTGATTCCGGGAGTTTCTTTTACAGGAACTCTTTGCTGCGGGACGGACATACCGGCATTTATACCGTCAGCCGTGATATTATATACCTGTACATTCTTCTGTGCTTCCATATTTCCTATAATCAGATGATAATGAAACGGATGATGGCAATAAGGATAGCCAGCGCTACCAGGAAGCACACCACTTTGTATATGAAGCGGAAAATACCGGGAAAGAGGACAATGAGTATTGCCGCCCATACCGGGGATACGCCGTGGCGGTATAAATAGCTGAAGCCCAATAAGGCTATGATAAGGACGGCGCCAGCCTTTATCCATTTCTTTGCTGAAGGAAAATTGTTATTTGCATTCATATCTGTTCTTTTTTTATGGGAACTCCTTGTTGTTCCCGGTTCAGGGGCAGGCAAAGCGCAGTGTCCCCACAGGCAAGGCTTTTCGTAAAAATACCGGAGCATAGCGAGGATGATTTTTGCGAAAACCCTTCGGGGCCCGGCCTTGCCTGTGGATAAGGACACGAAGCTACATTTGCCAATGAACCGGGATAACAAGGAGTCTTTTTTCTTCCTTCACTTTTTTACCTTGGCAGCTATAAAAAAAGCACAGTTCAATACGCCCTGTGCTTTTTACCTGTTCCAAAACCGTTCTGCTTACATTTTCTTTTTACGGCTGCACCCGGACGGCTTCACAGCCTTTTTCCGGTCGTTTTTTTCAGTTTTGGGGAAGGAAAAGGTGATGTCGTACTTTTGGTCGAAAACCAGCCTGGCATCGAACGTATCTCCCTTTTTGCCCTTAAAACCCCTGATCAGCTTTGTCGATCCGGTGGATAGCAGCTCCCGGATATGGCTGTCTGAAAGTTCCCTGTTCAGGCATTTCCTGTATATAAGCAAGCCGCATTTTTCGTTGCCGCACTTAGCCTGCCTTGCATGCAGGGTTACTTTTCCTGTCCCGCATTTGGGACAGGGTATCGCATTATCTGACTGCTCCGGGAATCTCAGCGACAACACCTCTGCGGTTATCCGGCGGGTATAGGCCTCTATCGCTTCCATAAAGGTCCCGGGTGACCCGTCCTTCGTTTCCATATCCGCGAGCGCCTTTTCCCATTCCCCTGTCATTTCCGCATCCGCTATCCGCATATCTTTTACGGCATCATAGATAAAGAGCCCTTTTTGGGTAGGCAGCAGCAATTTGCCGGAGCGTTCGAGGTATTCCCTTTTGAACAGCGTTTCTATGATTGCCGCGCGGGTTGCCGGAGTACCCAATCCCTGCCCTTTCATCGCTTCACGGAGCGCCTCGTCGGAAATGTTTTTTCCCGCGGTCTCCATCGCTGCCAGCAAGGAGGCTTCCGTATATAGCGGCTTAGGCATCGTTTTTTTCCGGGCAAGGCTATACCCGCCTGCCTTCGCGTTTTCGCCCTCTTCGAATTCAGCGGGATTTTCATCCGCGTCCTTTTCGTCTTCTTCCTTGTCCTCCGGGTAATTGAATACGTTCCGCCATCCGCGGGAAAGTACCTTTTGGGAACGGGAACGGAAGAGCAAGCCTTCGAAAGATGCTTCGATAAGGAACGATTCTTTTTCGCACTTTGGGGCAAAAGCTTCCAGCATCCGTCCGGCAATCATGTGGTACACATTCTTTTCTACCGCGGATAATTCCCGCGGGTACTCCCCGGTTATGATAAGCGCATGGTGGTCGGTTATTTTCTTGTCATCGACGGATCTTGTTTCGGGGCGAAGCAGATTTATTCCTCCCTCAAAATGCCTGAACCTGTCCATACGCAAAACCATGCGTAATAAGGAAGGTATTTCCCGGAACACATCCTCCGGTATATAACGGGAAGATGTTCTCGGGTACGAAACAAGCTTCTTCTCATACAGGCTTTGGGCTGTCTCCAGCGTCTTTTCCGCGGAGAGGCCGAGGTGAATGTTGCAATCCTTTTGCAGCGCCGTCAGGTCATATAACAGGGGTTGCGCCTGGCAGACCGTTTTGCGCTCCACTTTTGTAATCAGTGCCGGCGGGCAGGCTTTCAGGCAGGCAAACAGTTTCTCCGCCTCTTCTTTCTCTTTGAAGTCCTCTGTATAACAGAACCGGCGGCGGGCGTCCGCTTTTTCGAGCGTGACATGCAGCTGCCAATAGTCCGAGGGGATGAAGTTCCTGTTTTCCCTGTAACGGGCGCATATCATGGCGAGCGTAGGCGTCTGTACCCTGCCCAGTGAATTGTTTCCCGTCCCCGAAGAAACGGCAAGCGCCATACTTGCGTTTAATCCGATAAGCCAGTCGGCTTTCGCCCTGCAATCGGCCGCCATATATAAGGCGTCATAGTCGCTGCCTGCCTTGAGGCTTGCCATTCCTTTGGTTATGGCTTCATCGGTGAGCGAAGAGATCCACAGGCGTTTGAAGGGTTTGGTACATCCCAGGTAGCGGTATATGTACCGGAAGATCAAACATCCTTCACGGCCTGCATCCTTAGCTGCAATAATGCTGTCGCACCGGTCGAATACCTTGCCGATGACACCCAGTTGTTTTGCCGCGGCTTTGTCGGTAACCATCCCTTTGTCTGTCTTTTTGTGGCGGATAACCAGTCGGAACGGGTCCGGCAGGACGGGAAGGCTGGCGGCGGACGTCCTCGAATGCCCGTAGTGTCCGGGAAGGGCGAGCGAAACAAGGTGTCCCAGGGCCCATGTAACCATATACCCGTTTCCGCTCATGTAGCCGTCATGTTTTTCGTTTGCCCCGGCTATACGGGCAATATCCATGCCTACAGAAGGCTTTTCTGTCAATATTGCGATCATAAATTGATTTGTTAATAAGTTTAATGCTGTGTAAGCATTCGGTCAGATGCATCTTTTTTGAGATATTCATAGTCTTTACCTTTGCATAATCAGGAGTTAACAAACATTTAACGAGCAATCAGTTTATGCAAAATGGATTCAGAGTATAAAAAAACC
>NZ_BAAHWU010000101.1:0-3077 GCF_054601275.1 Dysgonomonas reticulitermitis
GAAAGAAAATCACACACTTTGTATCACCGTCCACTACAAAGGAACTTGGTCGAAAAATACGGGATAAACCGCTGGAAATCAATATCAGCTATGGCTAGACTGGGAAAGGTACCGTCAAAGTCAGGAGCAATAAAACTATACTTAAATGGTTGAAAAAGAGGGGATATGTTCAAGGTATTCCCTCTTTTCTGTTTTACTTTTTCGTAGCGCTATTGAGTATTTCTTTCGATCTGGCTATTGCCTGATTAATATTGTCGCAGATGTTCTCTTCGCCTATCATTGCAGGAATTTTAGAACTTTCTATCATCTGATGTACTTTTTCCCTTACTCCCGATAAAATTACTTGTATTTCATCTTTCATCGATTTTTTACATAAACTTTCCAGATTATACAATCCTGTGGAATCAATAAACGGAACCTTTCGCATACGTATAATCCTTATTTTCGATTTATCTCCGATGATGCGCATACTTTCCTCGAATTTGTTGGCAATACCAAAAAAGAAAGGCCCGTCTATTTCATAAACCTCAACGCCGTCAGGCAATATCAGGATTTCATCATCCTGAGTGTATTCACTTTCATTCGTCAGGTCAAGTTGATTTTTGATAATGGAAACGTGTGTGACTTCATTTATTCGCTTCAAGAATAAAACAACAGCCAGCAAGAGTCCAACTTCAATTGCAACCGTTAAGTCGAATATGACGGTCAGGAAGAATGTGATTAATAGTACGGCAACGTCCGATTTTTGATTTTTAAATAAGGCTTTGAATGTACGCCATTCGCTCATATTATACGAAACAATGACCAATACTCCGGCCAGACAAGCCATTGGTATATATTGTGCCAAAGGCATTAATAGTAATAATATTAGAAGTAAAACTATAGCGTGTACGATGCCGGCTATAGGAGTCCGTCCGCCATTGTTTATGTTGGTCATAGTACGGGCAATAGCTCCGGTTGCAGGAATTCCGCCAAAAAGAGGCGTTACAATGTTGGCAACCCCCTGGGCTATAAGTTCCGTATTCGAATTATGTTTTTCTCCACCTATTACCCCATCTGCAACGGTAGCCGATAATAAAGACTCGATAGCTCCCAGCATTGCTATGGTAATAGCAACGGGTAACAGGTCGGTTATGGCAGCCATATCTATATTGGGAATTTCGGCTTCAGGCAAGGCTGCATTTATCTTAAACCGGTCGCCAATAGTGTCTATCGAATCGATACCGGCATAAGTTTTGAGTAGATACACTCCAATAGTTACCAATATAATAGACACTAAAGATCCTGGTACCTTTTTGATAAAACGGGGCGTGAAAACTATAATGAGAAGACTAATTATGCTGACTAAAGTATTCCACCAGTTTATAGTGTCAAAGTGCTTAAAATACATTATCCATTTTCCAATAAAATCGCCCGGAGCTTTTTCTCCCCCAAAATTCAGACCAAAAATATCTGCTATTTGAGTCGTAAATATCGTTACAGCAATACCACTCGTAAATCCGACAATAATAGGATAGGGAATAAACTTGATAATTTTTCCAAGTTTGAATATTCCCATCAATACCAACATGATTCCGGCTATAATTGTAGCTATAATCAGACCTTTTATACCATGCGTCTGAACAACGCCATATACAATAACAATAAAAGCCCCTGTAGGTCCTCCTATCTGGACCCGGCTGCCTCCAAGGAAAGATACAATAAATCCGGCGATAATAGCTGTGATTATACCTTGTTCAGGAGAAACGCCGGAGGCTATACCAAATGCAAGTGCGAGAGGTAGGGCTACAATGCCGACTATAAGTCCTGCCATCAGGTCTTTTACGAACTTATTTTTATCATACGTTTTTAGGGAAATAAAAAACTGAGGCGTAAAGTCCTTCCTGATGTTTTCGAGACGTTGTTTATTTTTCATATCAGAACGAAGGAAATAAATTAATATTTTTAATCTATTTATACAAAAAACCAGTGTTAAATAATCGTTGCTTTTTTATCGAATTATAGGTTACAAAACACTTTCTGTCTTATTGAAATAGAATGTAATTATAATTTTTTAAGAATGCAAAGGTACTAAATCATTTGATATAGACATAATAAATGTTAGTTTTGTATAAACTATCATTTATATAAAGACTATCATTAGTTATGGAAAAAAGTATTAAAGGAACAGAAACCGAAAAATCTCTGTTGAAATCGTTTGCAGGAGAGTCTCAGGCAAGAATGCGTTATACTATGTTTGCAAGTGCCGCAAAGAAAGAAGGATATGAGCAAATTGCAGCTATTTTTCTTGAAACGGCAGACCAGGAAAAGGAACACGCTAAGCGTATGTTTAAATTTCTCGAAGGAGGAATGGTAGAAATTACTGCAATGTATCCTGCCGGAAGAATAGGTACAACAGAAGAAAACCTGACAGAAGCTGCTGCCGGCGAACATGAAGAGTGGGCGGTAGATTATCCCGCTTTTGCTGATATTGCAGAAAAAGAAGGTTTTAAAGAAATTGCTGTAATGTACCGTATGATTGGTAAAGTGGAGAACATGCACGAAGACCGCTACAAAGCTCTTTTGGCACGTGTCCAAAGCAACGGAGTATTCTCCCGTACTGAAGCTATCGATTGGCAATGCCGTAACTGTGGATTTGTTATCAACAGCAAGAATGCACCTAAAACATGCCCTGCCTGTTTGCACCCACAAGCTTATTTCGAACCATTGAAATGGAATTTCTAATTTGAAACTGACTAGTCCTAAATAAACCTGTAACGCTTATTTAGGACTAGTCAAATATTTTCAACTCTATTGATAATATTCATTACAATGATATTATCAGTATAGACCTGCCATTGTTTCTCTTGATTATCGTTGACAATAACTGTCCATGCAGCAGGTATTCTCCAATAATTAGTCGTCCCTTAAATAGCATTCATACTTCTGACTATCAGCAAAATAATATTTGAAATAATTGTTTAAATCTGCAAGAATTCATATCTTTGTGGTATAATTCTTGCAGATTTATATGCTACAATACAGTAAAAAAGATAATCAGAGAAGTTTATTTTTCTCCTTATCAGATACATTAGATC
>NZ_BAAHWU010000102.1:0-3044 GCF_054601275.1 Dysgonomonas reticulitermitis
AAACTCAAATGTTTGACATTAAATAAATTCATCGGGATTGGTATGCCCGATGCTTACAAAGTGAGTTAATTTTACTTGCTACGATAGTGAAGAAAAATACCAGATTGACTGCCGTTGCAACAAAGTCTTATTAAATTATGAATGCCGTAACTTAAAAATATAAAAATGATATTTACAGAAATATACCTTTCACTTATATGGCATATTATACTTTGTGCCATAGCTATTATTCTATGCATTATTTCTAAAGAATGGTGGGTTATAATTATTGTCGCTATATATTTCTTTTTTGCACCTTATGGAAAGGAAGAAGAAATTAGGAATTGTCAGACGGAAAACGGAAATACTGTATCTGTTATTGTTGAATTTAAAGAGCCTATTATTAAACTATTATGGACAAAGCCAGCCGATGTAATAGTAACAGCAATAAACGGTCAAAAATGTAAGGTAAAACTTCGAGAAAGTCCTGATAAAGAAGTATATAAAGGGACTGTATTTGAAGGATATTTTAGCGATAACGGAAAATCTAATACTTTGCTGTTAATTTTATAACCAGAGAATGAAAACAACAATCTGCCTGTTTATATTAATACTACTCTGTTTTTCATGTAAAAAGATAACGGATAAAGAAGAAACTACTCTATTTTCAGACAAAGAAAAAGAAGAATGTATTTCTATATTAAAAGCATATCAAAATTGCGATTCTGCCACATTTGACATAGCGAAAGAAACAGCCATTGAAATAAGCAAAATGAGAGATTCAACCGATACACAAAGCACTGAATTATATATGAATAAGAATGTTATTAATATAGATTCAGTCACAAAAATCGGTATTGAATACATAAAAGAAAATAGGTATAGAGAATTAATGTCTTTATTAGATGAAAATAAGATTGATTTTTACGCACATCCCAATAATAATGTTTTCATAATGGGAGATTTCAATGCTTTGTTGGCTTTACTCTATTACAGATATTTACCGAAAGAAGAAATTATAGAAAAAGAGATTGAAATGTCTATATTTAGAAAAATACTTTGTTGGGGAATAATCGGAATTAGAGAAATAAGAGGACAGGATAGTGAGGAATACGAAGAATATGTGCAGATTTACAAAGAAGAATTAGTATCTCTTGTTAAGCTATACAGGGCGAAAGGAGATAAAGAAAAGGCAATGCAATATTCTGATGAATTATTAGAAATAATTGGAAAAACGATTGAAGATAAAAGAAATAAAAACATACGGCAAATATGAAATATTGTTTGTCGTTTTTAATTTGATTAGAAAATGGAAGTGGCATTGATTACTATAATTGGCTTATTTATATATCTTGTTATCAATACGAAAATCTATAATAAGAAGATAAAAAGATTAAAACAAGAAAGAGACATTGTAAAGAGAAAAGAAAATAATAAAGAGATTGATTCTCTTTCAGAAAATAATATTTTAATTCGGAATCTTGAATGTGTATCTGTTATTATTCCAGAAGGAATAACTACAATAAATGGGCGTTCTTTTATCAATCAACAAAAATTAAAAGCTGTAATTATACCTAATTCGATAAAAAATATAGAGAATGATTCTTTTACAGGATGCGAGAATTTAACTACAATATCAATTCCTGATAGTGTTATCTATATCGGAATAAGAGCATTCTATAATTGTAAATCTTTAGAAAATATTTTTATAGGAAAAGGAATACAAGAAATCAGCGAAAGAGCATTTGCAGCCTGTTTAAATGTAAAGGAATTTCATATTAAAGCATCTGTACCGCCTATTGTAAGAGGTTATTATGTTCTACCATTTCATAAAATAGAAAATCCTGATATATGTACTTTGTATGTACCTAAAGGATGTATAGATAATTATAAGAATAAAGAGTATTGGAAAGACTTCAAAAATATAATTGAAGAATAAGAGATAATTAAAATTAGTATTAACTTTGACACTTGTGTTCACAAATGTGTTACCCTAAAGATAAATTGAAACATCTGTATTTCGTATATTGCTGTAAATCAGTCGATATACAAGGGTTTAGTGGTTGAAGAGGCACGCTACGAAAGCGTGTATACCCCTAAAGGGTATCGAGAGTTCGAATCTCTTCCTCTCCGCGAGACTAACATTTGGAAAGTGGCTCTGTAAGCCACTTTTCTTGTTTTCATGCGGTTCTAAATGCTATCTTTCTACAACTTGCTACTATCTCACGCTATCTCATGATGATGATGTTTTTTGGGTGTCGCATTGACGAAGTGAGGAGCTAATGGAAGCTTATGATTTACTTAGTTTCTAATATATTTAACTATAATTTTCTACCTTTGAGATGTATATAAATAATTTATATCATCATGAAAGAAAATGTATTAAGAGTTATAGATATATTAGCAGACGGGATAAAAAGCTCTGTTAGCCTATTTACAAAAAACATAAGTGAAAATAGCCAAGAAATAGTTGATAATGCAACAGGAACAGTAGGGATATTACTAAAACTTTTTGGTAAGCCTGTTATTGATAAGTATTATGAAAAACGAACCATTAAAAACTTGAAAATTATGGTACTGAAACATATATAGAGGCAGGGAGAAAGCAAATAGCTGAATCTATGCAGAAACTGAATAAAAATGAAGAATTGGCTTCTTCTGCTGAAAATATAATTCAAATTTATGAAGAGATTGTCAGCACTTATGAAGAAAAGAAGATATCAGAAAATACCTTTGTTGTTTTTCAACCACAATACCACCCAAGCATAGAACATCTCAAAGAGATACATATAATTTTATTAACAAGATTGGGGTTTAGTATAGCTGATCATTGCTGGGCACTTATTTCCATCTGATTTTCAGCTGTTTATAATTTAGTTCTTTGGTGTTTTTGTAATCGTGTTCAGTAAGTATCTCATTTACAGATGCTTTATCTAGCAGGGATATTCCAAGAACCTGTAAGATTTCGTAGATCGGACGCTCTACTTTCAATTTGTTAGCCACAATGGCTACCAAACAGTAGGTGATGAGCGCACAATAGACTTGTATTTTTACAGCATTCATAG
>NZ_BAAHWU010000103.1:0-3042 GCF_054601275.1 Dysgonomonas reticulitermitis
TATAAATGACGACATTCTGCTCTTTCGGATAGGAGCGGACAGGAGATTTTATGTCAAAATACAGGGATGACACCTCTAAGAAGCCCATAAAGATAAGGGGGGGCTTAGTTTTTTAGAGGAAAGGTAAAAATAAGTTATGAGTTACAGAACCTTCAAAGTAGTATTTCTACGTTAAGTATATTGTTTAGCAAACAGCTAATAGCTCTAGATTGATTTATTTCGCTTATTTTTGTATTCATTTAATTAAAATAAACTATGAGATATATTACAATATTTACCGTGTTATCAGCAATAATACTGTTAAGCGCATGCTCCTCAAATAAAAAGCAAGAAAACAAAGAAATCCCGGCAATAACAATCGGCGTGATGCCATCGATGGACTACCTGCCTTTGGCTGTAGCTCAACGCGAAGGCTTTTTTGAAAAGCACGGTGTAAATGCAACTATCGAAAAATTCCTTTCGGCTAACCAACGCGACATAGCTTTCCAAAGTGGTTCGGTAGACGGAGGCGTTACCGACTATACAAGTGCTGCTCTATTGAAAGCAGGAGGCTTTGACATGAAGCTGACTTCAAAGTGTCAGGCTCCGTTTTATATCGTGGCTAGCGCTCAATCGGGAATAACCAATCTATCGGAGCTAAAAGGCAAAAAAGTGGCCGTATCGCAAAATACAGTCATTGACTTCTGCGTAGATATGGCATTAGCCAGCGTGGGACTTACCCCAAGTGACGCGGAAAAAATAGAGATAAATAAAATACCGGAGCGCTTCGAGATGTTGCGTAACAACAAAATAGATGCCACAGGATTACCTAATCCATTCGCTCTGATTGCTGCAAGCGAGGGTTGTAAGCTGTTGGTATCGATGGATAGCCTGAAATACACTGTGACAGGTATTGTTTTCTCTCAAAGTGCAATCGAAGCAAAAAGCGACGCTATCAAGAAGATGTACGCCGCATATAATGACGGAGTAGCCTACTTAAACTCGCATACAGTTGCAGACATCAAGGATATATTGGTGAAGGATATGAAGTTCCCTGAACCTATTGCGGAGAAAGTAACTCTTCCGCAATATACCAATGCTCAACCTGTCTTGATTAACGACAAAGACATACAAGCTGTCATCACATGGCTAAGCGGCAAAAAACTGCTTAACGACTCTTTCAAAGTGGAAGATCTGATAAATGACCAACTCACTCAATAAGAGGACAATGCTTTCGATAGAACACTTAGGGGTAAAATACGGCGACACCGAAGTTCTGAACGACTTTTCGCTTTCGATAAGGACAGGCGAAATATATTCGTTGATAGGGCCTTCGGGTTGTGGCAAGTCTACTCTATTGAAAGTTTTGTGCGGCATTATAAAAGAGTATGGCGGACAAATTACACTCAACGATAAAATATTCAGCCCAAAAGGGACTTCAATAGGCTATGTTCCTCAACACTACGGACTATTGGAGTGGAAAACAGTTAAAGAGAATATATACCTGCCATTCAAACTAAATTCTCATAAGAAGCTCAAAGAAACAGAAGTAAATGAAATAATCCTTTCGTTGGAAATAGAAGACCTGATGGACAGATATCCGTCTCAGTTGAGCGGAGGCCAAAAACAACGGGCAGCATTGGCGCGCGCCTTTGTCTCCCAGCCGGCCATATTATTGATGGACGAACCGTTCTCTTCTCTCGATACATTCACATCGGAAGTATCACAACGGCTGTTTCTCCGTCTGTGGGAAAAACACAAGGTGACAACGTTGTTCATCACTCACAACATACACGAGGCGGTTTCTATCGGAAAGCATATCGTGATTATGAGCAAAGCTCCGGGAAAGATTATCCATGAGATAGAAAATCCGATGTTTAATATTTCCGGCTATCAAGAGGAAAAGCTGAGGTTTGTTGCATCTATTATTCAAAAAACGGGATACTGATGGCACAGAGGAGAAAACGCATATTTAATTATTTCAGTTATATAATAGGGGGCTTTTTCCTGTTTAACGTCATATGGTATATCCTTGCCAAATGGCTGCAACTAAAAGCACTTCCCTCTCCCACCGATATATATTCAGCCTATCACAAAGCTTTTGAGAACGGAATATTAGATCATTCACTGGCCAGCCTGCAACGCATTGTCATCAGCATTGGTATTTCGTTGGCTATCGCTCTGGTTCTAGGGCTATGGATGGGGTATAACAAGAAGGCGAACAAACTGTTAGGGCCTATGATCTATTTTTCGTACCCTATTCCTAAATTAGCGCTTCTGCCTATCGTGATGACTTTATTCGATCTGGGTGAGACATCTAAGATCATCATAGTCGTATTGATTATTGTCTTCCAACTGATCATTACCATCCGGGATGCTGTACGGAATATTTCAAAAGAAAACTATTATGTTCTCACCTCATTCGGAGCCACCGGCTTGCAAAAGATGAAACATATCACCCTGCCCGCTATTTTACCCGAAACATTCTCTTCGCTGCGTGTGGCGTTGGGGATAGCTACTTCCGCGTTATTCTTTATCGAAACATTCGGAACAGATAAAGGGCTTGGTTTTTACATTACCGATTCGCAAATGCGTGTCGATTATGTACAGATGTATTTCGGCATTATTGTGCTTTCTCTAATAGGATTCATATTATTCCTGATAGTCGATCTACTGGATAATATCCTGTGCAGGTGGAAGAATATCTAAATTCTATCTAATCGAATGATTTAATAATAACACTACCAATGACGAACGTAGTGTTTTCTTCTCTGCGCGCAATCACAGATTGCTTGCATCCCTTTTGCCCAAAGCCGCAAAAGGAACCAAAACGCTTTTGCGCCCCGCTTCAACGTCCGACCCATAACGGACTTAAAGGCTAAACAAAAAAACTCGCTCCGGGTTTTGTATAATTATGAATCATTTGATAAGCTCAAACACGTTTTTGTTTTTAACGCCTTTTTCGTCCTATGGGTACCCCGTACTTGAAGCTAACGGCGCGGCTAAAGCCTGACAAGGCAGCCGCTTGTCGTGCGTCAGCCTCCCGCGCATAAGTTCCGCAGG
>NZ_BAAHWU010000104.1:0-2911 GCF_054601275.1 Dysgonomonas reticulitermitis
CCTCTACCTGTTCGGTAGTGTAATTCTTTAGTTGTTTTACCTTACGTCCCATTGTCTTTCTGTTTAATCAGTAAGACTACAAAGATATAACTTATTTGGGTAATTTAATAATATAATTTATATAATAGCTAAATTATTTCTACCTACTACAATCGCATTGATACTCTGAAATGGAATAGTCTTTTCCTCAACTAATGCATGTTGAGTAAGGTTCTTTTCATTCAATTCCCTTTCGATAAACTTTCTAGGATGAATACCCTTTATTATTTCAATGAGATTATTCATAGACAACACTTTGTATAAAAACAAACAAATTTGTTTATAGGCATATCTGGTGTGTGATAATATTTTAACACAAATTCTTCCACTATACTAAAAGATATCTTATATTTGTATCAAAAGAAATAATAATCTATGATACGCCAAGATGAAATAGCCTTAGTAATAGACTCGCAAAGAGATAGTTTCCTTAAACGAGACTCGGGATTTATTCGTGATGCATTGGTTAATGTACCAGTTGCAGATTCATTTGCGACGATCATAACGGGGATTCGCCGTTGTGGAAAGAGTACTCTGTTGTTACAATTACTTCGTCGAGATTATCAGGATGCTATATATTTAAACTTTGATGATATTCGTTTGTCTGGCTTTGAAGTAGGCGATTTCACTCGACTTCATAGAGAGATAGAAAAACGAGATATAAAGGTTCTATTCTTCGATGAGATACAAGTTGTTGAGGAATGGGAAAAGTATGTAAATCAACTTTTGAGAGACGGATATAAAGTATTCGTTACAGGTTCAAATGCATCTATGTTGAGTGTCGAATTGGGAACACATTTGACAGGTCGACACTTATCAATGGAACTATTCCCCTTTTCTTATTTAGAGTTTATTCAATTCAAAGGACTGAATAATGGCGAAGATGCCGTAATAGAATACCTAAAGATGGGAGGTATACCCGAATATGTAAAAACTGGTATGACAGTTATTCTAAATACTCTTGTTGATGATATACTAATGAGAGACATAGCTGTAAGACATTCTGTGCGTGATGTCGTTTCGTTACGTCAATTAACAGCTTATCTGATAACTAATATCGGCAATCTTGTATCAGCAAATAAGTTAGTAGGGATGTTTGACATAAAATCGGCAGCTACTTTCTTAGAATATTTTTCTTTTTTGAAAGACTCTTACTTATTGGAATTCATGCCAATGTTCAGTCATTCGCTTAAAATACAAGCTCGTAATCCAAAGAAAGTATATGTAATGGATATGGGACTTTATACAGAGAACTCTGTATCAACAAGTGAAAACATGGGTCGACGTTTAGAAAATCTAATCTTCTTACATCTTCGTAGAAAATACAAACAAATATTCTATTATAAAGATCGTGGCGAATGTGATTTTGTAGCAATGGAAAAAAGCACAATCAAAGAAGCAATACAAGTGTGTCTAACTATAAACGATGAAAACTTCGACAGAGAGTACAATGGTTTATTAGAAGCTATGCAGAATCTTGGACTTAAAAAAGGAATAATTGTTACTCTTAACCAAAGTGACAGATTTGAAAAAGATGATATGGTTATCAACATGATACCTATACATGAGTATCTTGATTAACAAATATACCTTTTAGGGTATGATGCAATTACAACAACTACCCATTATACCCTATTGGTGATAATCGCGAATAATACAAGTATTCTCAGAACATAAAATTTATTTTTATTAGACATTATATAGAATAAACTTTGAGACTAATGATTATCAATTAGTTATAATTAAAAAATATCAAACTGCTTATTTTCAGTATATTAAAAAATATATTATTTTGTAAATACTTGATAATCAGAAGTATGAATACTTTTTAAGGATTGACTAAATAGTTATACCGGGAACAGCGGTTTTAAAGCGGCATTTTTCATTTAGGGTCATTCAGCTTTTCAAAATATACCAGCCTGCTAATCGGGATTTCCATTGTGATTACCTGACCGCCTTTGTACAGTTTACCTTTGTCATCCTTCCATCTGCCTTCAGGCAATTTGATAGTACGGGTATTTTCCCTTGTTACTACAGGAGTGACCATATATCTTTCTCCCAGCATAAACTGGTCTTTACATTCAGCAAAACCTTCGTTAGGGAAGGAGTATTCCATATGCCTTATTATAGGTTCTCCGGTTTTTGCCGATTCTTTGGCGCAATTTATAATATAATCGCCGAACTTTTCATGTAGTTTAGCCATATCTTGCACAATAACCAGATGTTCCTTGTCCAATATGCGCCAGGGAGCAACCGAAAACTGCATCATAGGCATCAGGGCATGTACCTGTGCCGAACGCACAATCAAATCCTGGTCGAATTCATTGTCTTTTATATTGAGGAAAGCAGTATATGATCCCCCTCCGATCATATCAGGACAGGTATATGAATACCCTAACAGGCCTGCGGCAATCATTTCAGGTATAAGCAGCCGTATGGCATTCCACGAATAGCCTTTATCTCCAAGCCGTTGCACTAAAGCCTGTCCGCCCATTCTCCAGCCGGCACGGTACTCATTGAACGGAAATTCCAGGCCGATCATCGCCCAGGCAAGTGTATGGTCTGTCGATATTGCGTCTTTTTTATAGCTGTCGATATAACGGGGATCATAGAATGAATTGTCCCCCGCATCGAGTTTGAAGCCGTCGACTCCATATTCACTCTGCATCTTTTTCAATACATTTACAAAGTAATTGAAGGCTTCGGAGTTAGTCAGGTCATAGCAGGCGCTTTGCCCGTTCCACCAATGGATAATGGCTGGTGATTGCGAACCCTTTTTCTTTATCAGGTATCCTTTAGATGCTAATTCCCGGTATTCGGGACTGTCGGCGCTGACAAACGGACATATCCAGAGCATCACCTTAAAACCTTT
>NZ_BAAHWU010000105.1:0-2702 GCF_054601275.1 Dysgonomonas reticulitermitis
CGTAATTTTATCGTTGGTAAGTAAGCTCATATATTTGTTTAATTTATTGATTATCAACTATAAAGATACAAAATTATTTCTTACTTACCAACTTTCTTATTGATTTTCTTAAACGGAACTCAGGTTTTTAAATGATTAATCTGTTATGCAGGGAAATTCCCTTTTCCGGGCAAAAAACATCGCCCTGCCGGGCTTGTCAGGGTTTTCGCGGGAAATACAAGCCGGGCGCAGCCAGATCTGGAGATTTCCCGCGAAACCGCGCAGCGGCCCGACCTTGACAAGGCCGGGACAGGCAGGGCGATACATTTGCCCACAGAAAAGGGGACTTCCGTCAGGAGTGGTCGGAAGATTTCAATATATCATATATTATTGTTTATCAATTCAATAGTTTATAATCAGGTAGGTAAATATATTTTATGACACTGAGATACACGAGCAGACACGGAGAAACACTGAGTTTTTTCAGTCTCAGTGAACCTCAGTGTCTGCTCAGTGGTACTCAGTACAACTGTTTTTTTCTGATAAAATAAGTTGTAATTAACTGATAGTTAATACTATAAAATCTTCCGACCACTCCTGGACTTCCGTCCCCTCCGATTCTCACTAAACTAAATTATCATTCATACAGCATTTATGCAGTTTCCATACAGATAAGTACGTTCTGTCCGATTATTTTATATCATCCATTATTTGTAAGCATCCTGTATCCGGATGTTTTCAGTTTTTACAGTTTCAATAATATGAATTACACTTGCAGACATACTTAGATGATTATATTATACCGTCCTTTTCTTCCTTTTTCCATGTGCAGGATTTGGCTGCTCCGACTTGGGCGCGGGCTTTTTAAGCAGGCTCAGGGAAAGTATCTCTTCCGTCGCCTGCCTGGTGAAGATTTTAAATGTAGTCATAAATGTATCCGCAGCTTGCTTACCTTTGCCAATGTCAGTGAGCATCCTTTCCCAGCCTCCGGCCTGCTGTATATCGGCAATCCGCATATCTTTCAGGCAGTTATAGACGACCTGCCCCTTTTCCGTGGGTACCAGGCATTGTCCCCGCCGCTCGATATAGCCGCAGGAGATAAGCGATTCGATAACAGGAGCACGGGTTGCCGCCGCTCCAAGCGCCGAATCTACCATTGCTTCCAGCAGACTTGCCTCGGTGTAAAGCGGACGGGGCATGGTTTTCCTTGTAAGCAAGTTCCATCCGGAGATGCGGACGGTTCCGCCTTCCGTAAATACAGGAAAGGCGTCGTTTTCCCCGGCTTCGTCCTGCTTACGGTCTTCTTCGCGGCTTCGTATGGAACGCCAGCCGGGAGCGGTAACTTTTGATTGCTCCGATACAAGCGTCAGGCTGCCCATAGTAGCCTCCACCCGTGTAAATTCCAGTTGGCAGTCCGGGGCGAAGGCTTCCATCGTCCTTTCCGCAATCATCCCGTAGATTATCTTATCCTCCTTCGGCAGGTATCCTTGATAAACGCCTGTGGGGATCAGGGCATGGTGTATCGCCGGAAGATTGCTGTTACTTCTTACGCTGCCGCGGTTCAGGCTTTCCATACTCAAGACATCCGGCTTGCCTGCCAGTCCGCTGTAAGCGGCCGTCTGCCGCAGGATTTTGGGAATGGAGGAAAACACATCTCCGTGAATCTGGCGGGAATCTGTCAAGGGATGGGATATAAGCTTGTCTTCGTATAGCTTTCGCGCTATTTCCATTGTCTTATGAACGGGAAAGCCGTAGCGGATGTTGGCTTCCCTCTGAAGCGAAACCATGTCGTATAGCTGTGGCGCGGGTTGAATCCTGTTATGTTTCTCAACCTTTGTGATTCGCGCCGTATGGAAGGCTTTCAGGTGTTCGTAGATTTTCTCCGCCTTCCGCCTGCTTTTCAGGGCTACGGGAAGCATAAAGCTCCGGAGCTGGCCGTCTTTCTCAAGTGTTACGCGAAGCTCGTGGAAGCAAACGGGAACAAATTCGCGGTATTCCCTGTAAGGCCTGCATACCATCGCCAGTACCGGTACTTCCAGCCTTCCGAGCGGACTGCCCGCCAGTCCGGCAGCCAGGCTAAAGGCACGGATCGCGTTAACGCTTATTAAAAAGTCCGCCTTTGCCCGGCAATCCGCCATCGCGTGGAGGCTGTTATATACAGCGCCTTCCTTCAGTCTCCTGAATCCTTCCCTGATGGCTCCGGTAGTCAAAGAGTCCAACCATAGCCGCTTGAATGGCTTTTTACATTCAAGATACGAATAGATACGCCGGAATGCCAGTTCGCCTGCCTCCCCCGCGTCTGTCGCCACAACGATGCTTTCGCATTCGTCGAAAATGTTCTTTACTACATTCAGGTGTTTGACGGCGGCCTTGTCCGTAACCTGCTTCCTTTGGGATTTCTTTTTGCGGACAGCGGGTGTAAGCGTTTCGGGAATATAGGGCAGACTGTCTTTTGCAAGGCGGTGTTTACCGTAATCCTCCGGCGGTGAAAGGGAAACGAGCGTCCCGTCCACCCAAGCTACTATATAACCGCGTCCCCGGAAATATCCGGCGTCCCCGGTGTCCATATCCATATTCAATACCGGGGCAATCTGCTTGGCGACAGTTATATTGTCTGTTATAATCGCTATCATGTTATTCAGTGATAAATTATGAGTTATAAGTTATGAGTTTGTTCAAATTGACTGCGTCAATTTGATAGTAATCGATGAAATCAATTTTAA
>NZ_BAAHWU010000106.1:0-2555 GCF_054601275.1 Dysgonomonas reticulitermitis
TGGGAGAAGAAATTCTGGCTGAGCGAGTTTTCGCACCTGGGAGGCGATAGCAACCCGACAAAAAATAATCTGGTAACAGTAACGAAAAATATGACCGACTCTTTCGACTACAGCGAATTAATCCCCTTTGGGAAGAAAGGAAAAATACTCACATTAAACGATTTACTGCAATGAAACAGAAAATGCATTTTACAGACAGCTACCTGCTGAACCCTACCCATCCGGTAACGGTAAGCCTTATCGGATGCGGCGGCACAGGCTCACAGGTACTGACCGCCCTGTCGCGCATCAGCCATACGCTTATAGCGCTCGGACACCCCGGACTGCATGTTACGGCATACGACCCCGATACGGTAACGGAAGCCAACCTGGGGCGGCAGCTGTTCAGCGTCAGCGACACGGGACTGAATAAAGCCGTTGTACTGACAACGCGCATCAACCGCTTCTTTTCCACAGGATGGGAAGCCGTACCGGATTTTTATGACAGTAATCCGGCAAACATTATTATTACCTGCACCGATACGGTTAAATCCCGGCTGTCTGTCGCGGAAGAGCTGCTGCCCCGAGTGAGTAGAGGCAAATATGATGATTTTGAAAAGCCGCTCTACTGGCTCGACTTCGGCAATACGCAGAACGCGGGGCAGGTTATCCTGGGAACATTCGGGAAGATCAGGCAGCCCAAATCGAAGCTGTACGCTCCCGTAGGCAAGCTGCCCTGCGTCACGGAACGCTTCGACCTTTTGAATGCCGATGACAGGGAATCCGGCCCGTCCTGTTCCCTTGCCGAAGCCATCGAAAAGCAGGACTTATTCATTAACTCCACTTTGGCGAATATAGGCGCGAAGCTGCTGTGGAAGCTGTTCAGGGAAGGAATGACTAACCAGGCGGGAGTATTCCTGAATATGGATACGATGAAGATGAACCCCGTTATGCTGTAAACAGTTACCCAAAGCCGGACATTCATATGCTCCCGAAGAAGAAAAAAACAGGTTTCTTCCGGGTGTTTTTTTATCCGGACGCTTTTCTTTTAGTAAACGTCTCCGCGATGGCACAAATTTGCCGCTTTTCCCATGTCATAAGATGACATATGACGACGTATATACACCACTGCTTTGACAACCAGCCTTATACATAAAATTAACGCCTATTTTTGAGACGTTTTTTTATTATCCACCATTTAAAATAAGGCTATATGTCAAAACAGGACATCCGGGGCGATACCCCCAAATTACAGGACGAGCAGATAAGCGACATCCTGCTTATCATGGACAAGAAGGAGCTTTCCGTCAGCGCGGTTTCCCAAATCGGTAAAGACGGCAAGGCGAAAACCGTCCCGGCGGACAAGGAGCACCAGAACGACTTCCTGAAAATCGACTGGACGTCCAACATCGTATCCAATTTCCTCTCCAACTTCCGGAGCCAGGCCAAAGACCCGACCCGCTTCCGGCTCTTTAAGCTGAATTTCGGGAAATTCAAAGAGTTCAATGAAACGCTCAAAGACCTGGCGGCGGGAAAGGATACGCCGGAAGTCCGGAAATTCCTCGAAACATATGAAATCAAGCCGAAAGGAACGGCTGAGAAACAGAGTATCAACAATCAAAACGAACATGTTATGGCAAAGCAAGAACAGGCGCAGGCGCAGGTACAGGCGGAACCCGTCGCCAATGAAAGGAGACCCCGCTACAACGAATCCATGATCAACTGGGAGCAGCTGAAGAACTTCGGCCTTTCCCGCGAGTACTTACAGGAAAAGGGGCTGCTGGAGGGTATGCTCAAAGGCTACAAGACCAACACCCTCGTCCCGATCAGTATGAACTTCGGCTCGGCAGTCCTGCGCACCGACGCGCGGCTATCGTTCCAGACCTCGAAGGAAGGCCCGGTCGTACTGGCCATGCACGGCATCCGCAAGGCCCCGGAACTGGAAAAAGCCTTCTTCGGGCATATCTTCTCGGAGGAGGATAAGAAGAACCTCCGCGAAAGCGGCAATATGGGGCGTGTCGTCGAGATTAAGAACCGTGCGGGGGAATACATCCCCTCCCTTATCAGCATCGACAAGCTGACCAACGAGATTGTCGCCCTGAAAGCCGACAGCGTATTTATCCCCGATGAAGTAAAAGGCGTCAAACTGTCGGAATACGAGAAAAACGACCTGAAGGAAGGCAAGGCCGTCTATATCGAGGGCATGGTATCCGACAAGGGCAAGGAGTTCAACGCCCATATCCAGGTAAACGCCGACCGCCGGGGCATCGAGTTCCTCTTTGAGAACGACAGGCTGTTTAACCGGCAGATGATAGGTGGCGTAGAGCTGACAGCCAAACAGGTGGAAGACCTTAACGCGGGCAAGGCCATCTTCGTGGAAGACATGAAGCGTAAGGACGGCGAGGTATTCTCCTCCTTTGTCAAGCTGGACGAAGGCAGCGGCAAGCCCTCTTATACCCGCTACAACCCCGACAGCCCGGAAGGCGCTCGTGAGATTTACGTCCCCAAAGAAATGGGCGGCGTCCCGCTGACCGGGGAAGACCGGCAGCAGCTGCGCGAAGGCAAGCCCGTCTTTA
>NZ_BAAHWU010000107.1:0-2512 GCF_054601275.1 Dysgonomonas reticulitermitis
CTACAAGAGTTATTGGCAGATTATAGATATGAGGACAGACAGTGATTTGAGTTAAATATTTTGATATTGAGAAAGCCTGCAATTCAATTTTGCGGGCTTTTTTATTGGCCGCAGAAATAGGTTTTTCTTATCTTTTGATAGATGCTATAAATTAAATTTCTTATATTTGTATGAGTAAATTATAGATTAAAGTAATAAGAATTATATGCACAATTGGTTTGAATGCAAGGTTAGTTACGAAAAGGTACTGGAAAACGGAATGCAAAAAAAAGTAACAGAACCTTATTTGGTAGATGCGCTTTCTTTTACCGAAGCTGAAGCTCGTATTATAGAAGAAATAAAACCTTACATATCCGGAGAATTTACAATAACGGATATAAAAAGGGCAAAATTATCAGAACTGTTTTTTAATGACAACGGAGATCGTTTTTTTAAAGCGAAGGTTATGTTTATATCCTTAGATGAAAAAAGCGGTACGGAAAAGAAAACAGCTGTACAAATGTTGGCTCAGGCATCTGATCTGAAAGAAGCATTGAAAGTGGTTGAAAAAGGAATGGAGGGCACGTTAGCCGATTACAGCATAGCGTCTTTGTCTGAAACCACCATTATGGATGTATTCCCGTATTCGGAAGATCAGAAGAAAAAGATTATGCTAGTGTAACTATTTGATCTATTAATGAGTATTTTAGAAAATATAGATTTAATTAAGAAGAAAATACCATCGCGTGTAAAGCTTGTGGCGGTATCCAAGTTTCATGGCGAAACGGCTGTCAGAGAAGCATATGATGCAGGACAACGCATGTTCGGAGAGAGTCGCGTGCAAGAAATAGAGCAAAAGCGGAATTTACTGCCGGCAGACATCGAATGGCATTTTATAGGACATTTGCAAACAAATAAAGTTAAAGCAATCGTTCCTTATATTCAGACTATACATAGTGTCGATAGCCGGAAACTTTTGCAGGAGATAGAAAAGCAAGCCTCTAATGCACAGAAACAAGTTTGTTGTTTGCTGGAAATCCATATAGCTCAAGAGAACTCTAAATATGGCTTTTCATTCGACAGTTGTCGCCGGCTACTAAATTCGGAGCAGTGCAAAGAATTAAAATTCGCGTATATAGGAGGTGTAATGGGGATGGCGACAAATACTGAAGACCAGGATGTTATAAGAGAAGAATTTAGGCGTTTGAAAAAATTCTTCGATGAGATAAAGGCAGAATATTATCCTCAGGATAATCGCTTTTCAGAAATTTCTATGGGGATGTCTGACGATTATATAATAGCTGTGGAAGAAGGTTCTACACTTATCAGGGTTGGGTCATCCATATTTGGGCACCGAGAATACTAACATATAAACACTAAAAATACCCAGGACATGAATATACAACAGCTGGAATATATTATAGCAGTGGATAACCACCGGCATTTTGCCAAAGCCGCGGAGGCTTCGTTCGTTACCCAGCCCACGCTGAGTATGATGATACAAAAGCTTGAAGATGAACTTGGCGTTAAGATATTTGACCGTAGCCAGTTGCCGGTACAACCGACTGTTATTGGTACCCAAATAATCAATCAGGCACGGGTTATCGTCTCTCAGGTAAAGCAAATCAGGGAGATAATTCAGGAAGAAAAAGGTATTATACAAGGTGTTTTTAAGTTGGGTATTATTCCTACGATAGCGCCTTATTTATTGCCTAAGTTAATGAAAGCCCATGATGAGAATGGTTACGATATTGTACTTGTAATAGAAGAAACCACTACAGGACAGATTATAGAGAAGCTTCTCAATGGAGCTTTAGACGGAGCTATTTTGGCCACTCCACTGAAAAATGAAAAGATAACCGAACATCCGGTTTATTACGAACGCTTCTATGCATATGTTTCTCCAAAAGAAACATCTCTTTACGCGAAAAAAGAATTAGAGGAGGATGACTTAAATATCAATCGTTTATGGCTTCTGGAAGAAGTGCATTGCTTTCGCGGACAAATTCTTCGTATATGTAATATGCGCAAGCGGAAAAGCTCGCATTCGCTCTTTTCTTATGAGGCAGGCAGTATAAGTACTTTAATAAATATTGTAGATAGCAATAGTGGACTTACTATTATTCCGGAAATGGCGATAGACGAATTGAGCGAAAGACAAAAGAGAAATGTGCGTCCACTCAAAGGAATCTCGCCTGTACGTGAAATAAGTCTTGTAACCCGACGTGAATTTTTGCGTGAAAGAGTTTTGGATATTATAATATCTGAAGTGAAACAGGCCGTTCCGCAGCCATTGCTGAATTCTGATCTTAAGAAGTTTATTGTAGATATTTGAATATCCGCATATCAGAATAAAAAAGGAGGCTAAAAGATACGGGAGGCCGGAAGAAATTTCTGCCGGCCTCCCGTAGTATGATCTGCTCTGACACGCGCCCTACGGTCGCTTTTATTCTGCTATACACCGTACAGAGTGACCGTAGACACGGTCGGTGCCACCCATACCTGCATCGCCGCTACCGTTCAGGGCCATATA
>NZ_BAAHWU010000108.1:0-2493 GCF_054601275.1 Dysgonomonas reticulitermitis
TCGGCGCTTGAACCTTCCGCGATAGATGACCTGAGCAAATTCCACAGGTCAAATTTCGATATCGGCAATGTCCGGGATGTAGCCTACGAAATGAAATATACCAGGGAGCTAAGAAGCCTTGTCCGGCAGGAGTTTGCCAGCCCGACCCCCGAGCTGGCGCTGCTGTTCGCCCGCCGGGTCTATGGCGGGATCATCACCCCTGAAATACTGCGCCAGTTTACCGGATACCTGGATACTGCCATATCGGGCTTTATGAGCGATATGGTTCTGGAACGGTTCAAAACAGTCCTGTCAACGGAATCCGGCGGCCGGGAGCAGGAACAGGAACATGCGGAAGAATCGCTGCTGTCGCTGAATGATAAGATCATAGCCACAAAAGAAGAAACGGAAGGCTTCCTGATTGTCCGCGCGATACTGGGGGAGGTTGTGGATGCCGGGCGTATCGTGTACAGGGATGCCATCAATTATTTCGCCGTACTGCTCGATGACGACGACCGGCAGCCGGTCTGCCGGTTATATTTTAACGGCGGTAATAAATATATCATGACATACGGCCCTGATAAAACGGAAACCCGGAACGATATAGGCTCCCTTGACGGCCTGTATAATTATTCGGCCCGGCTTAAGGATATTGTGAGGCATTACCTGGCCTGTGACAACCGCCTTGTTACTGTCCATGATACCGGAGAAATCCCCGGGAACCATTATACACCGGATACCCCCGAATCATAAGCCTTATGGGAACAACGATTGCAGTGGTAAATAAGAAAGGCGGCGTGGGTAAAACCACTACGGTTATTAACCTGGCCGCTTCGCTGTGCGCCCTGGGGAAGAAAGCGCTGGTCGTGGACACCGATCCCCAGGCAAACGCGTGCCTGGGCCTGGGCATAGACATCCGCAGCGTGAGCAAGTCGCTTTACGACTGCCTGGCAGGGACAGCTACCACGCAAGAGGCGGTCGTTGCCACGGATACCGAAAACCTTTACGTCCTGCCTTCGCATCCCAGCCTGGTTGTAGCCGAACGGGAACTGCTGCGTACCAATGAACGGGAAAAGCGGATGCAGGAACTGTTGCACCCGCTCCGGGACGGATACGACTATATCTTTCTGGACTGCTCCCCGTCGCTGGGTTTGATAACGGTCAACGCGCTGACGGCCGCCGATACGGTGATCATACCCCTTCAATGCGAATACTTTGCCTTGTCGGGCATGACCCAGTTGCTGAATACGGTTAAGATAATCAGGAACAGGCTGAATCCGGGCCTGGAGATCGAAGGTTTCCTGATCACCATGTTCGATGCGCGTATGCGCCAGTCACAGGCGATACGCCAGGCCGTACTGGATCATTTCAGGGAGCTGGTATTTGAAACGGTAATCCGGCGCAGTTCCAGGCTGAGCGAATCACAGCGCTTTGCAAAGCCCATGATTACCTATGATGCCGGTTCCACAGGCGCCCAGGATTATATGCGGCTGGCCGCCGAGATACTGGAAAGGGCGGACAAAGGTTAGCTTTGACGGATGATGCCTGCCATATGCTGTGTGGATACCTTCGGGTAACCGCCTTTAAAAAGCTCACTGGCCGCCTTCGACCGGACCCATTATAACAGGCAGCGGAATGCGCAGGGCCAAGGCAGAGAACCTGAAAAAGTTTATAAATATATGTATGCGCGTGCTTGCAGTAACAACTTTTTCATTCTTTCTTTTATCACTTTTTCTGGCAAACTAACCATATATAAGATAAATAACCCTGCCGATGATGATACCGGCAGGATTATAATTATTGCTGCGCAACACTCAGACGGGACGTCTGCGCGAGCAGGGGGATAATATATATCCCGAGAGACGAGGTAATTCTCTGTTATAATTTTAATAATCGCCTCACATCTTCTTTAGAAAATTTCCCATAAATATCATAGTCACATAGAAACTCTAATCTTTCTTCGATATCTTCATTTTCTATATACACAGAGGATGATAACAATAATAATTCTGCAATATAAGATAATTCTAATTCGTTTATATCATTCATTAAAAAAGAATTACATAAAAAATTAAACTCTAAATTTCCAAACACTAAGTGTATATCTTCTGTCAAGAATAAAGGAATTGAGGTTCCTTTGGTTTTCAATTTCTTTTGATGTTCTTTTAGAATTGGCTCCAACATAGCTTTTATTTCTACCGAAGAAATGTTTCCACATAGCCAATTATTTATTGTAGATAGCTTCATTTTTATATTTATAAATATTACAATAATTTACTGTGGTCGACCTTCTGGGCCACCTCGTAAAGGTTTACGATGTTGAAATGTATTTGCCCTATCATAAGAATCTTTGTAAGTTCTTATGGTTTTTCCATCTTGATTTTTAATAACAACATACTCTGCTCTAGATTGCCCGCCTCCTTTTCCAGGAACTGTTTTTGTCGTTTTTGAGAATTTGTCTCCAATTGTAGTTGTTGTTTTAGACTTGCTTACAGCTCTAGAAACATTTTCTGT
>NZ_BAAHWU010000109.1:0-2469 GCF_054601275.1 Dysgonomonas reticulitermitis
CTCCCTGTCCGGTTTCCCATTCAGATAAGTCGGTTGATGATAGGTCACTTCAAAGAACACAAACCTAATCTCTTGCCAAAGAGATATTTATTATATACCCAGTACGGGCGCAGGGTAATCCTGCAAACTGCTCCGGCTGACCTTCAGTTTTTTCGACAATTCCTCGTCCGTATAAAAGCTCTCTCCGTGTAGTGTCGGTTTACGAATGGGAAATAATCGCTCCATTAGCGAAGCCAAACGATCCAATGAAAGAAGAAATGATTTTACACGTTCATTATTCTCCGGTGTGATTAATTGGTTGCTCATATTCTTGTTGTTATTATATTGATTTATTTGTCTAATACTTTATATAGCTGCCCCAACCTGTGATATGAAGCCCATAGGGAGAGCTTTCAGATATTAATCGGCAGATTTTTATTCCCATTTGGATATACCAACCATTTTCGTCGGAATCCATATCATAGCAAGAAAAATCTCCTCGCTCCAATTCCTTGTCGTAGCTGTAGGTTAGCAGATAATAGTTGCCATCGTATCCCTGAAAAATATATACATCGGGATTGCCGTTTACACTTTCCCAAGCTCCTAACCATGCGAGAGGGAAAATTTGATACTCATTCTCCATGCTTATAATTCTTTTCCCTTGTCAATAGCCTGTTTACGTTTCTCTTCTACCAGAGGGAGAACCTTTTCCACATCTTCGGGTTTATAATAGGTCTTGTGGTTAATCTGAGTATAAGCCAACGTTCCGTTATCCCGAAGCGTTTGTAAGGTTCGAGGCGAGATATTCAGCAGCATACACACATCCTGATTGTCCATCCACTCGCTTTCTGTATTGCCATACAGACGACAAAGATGTTCCATTCGGGTAGCGAAATTCTCAAATTTTGAGAGCATCGCCTCGAATGTTTTCGCATCAATAGTTACTATTTCCATCTTGATATTTTATTTGTTAAATTTCTATTTCCTGCCAAAATTAAGGTATTAAATTATCACATTCCAAAGAACGGCTTCCTTTGCTTTTTTACACTGTATTTTGCACAAGTTCATTCCCTGAAGCGGTGATATTTTCACCTTTTCACCACGAAGTAAAACAGAAAAATCCGCATCGCAAAGGATTTACAGGCAAGTGGCAGCATGTTGCGTCGATTTGGCAGTGGTTTGCTTCGGTGGGTAGGACAAATCTTTTGTTTGAACAGGTATTTTAGTCCGAAAAAGTTACTTTTCCAATCCAACTCAACTTCTTTCAAATTTTATCAGAACATAATCAAAAATAAGAAGAACAGTTATTGTCGGCACATTGTAATTCGGTGTGCAAACCGGTGCAGTTTACACCGTCTTTCAAGAAACTGTAATGGAAAGATATTGCAGAATCATCCATATAATCCCAATTCGATTATGGTACTGATTAATAATTGTTTATTTGCATCAGAATTGATTTCAGAACAGAGTTAAACAGTAAGTTCAGAGCCGGAATATTGACGGATATAAAAACTGACGCTTATATGAGAATCTGTTTCAGAATCAATTTGGAAATAAGATAAGATGTTAGTATAGAATTCAATATTTAATTCAGAACAGGCATCAATGTTTAACAATTAAAAGGAATAAGTAATGAAAGCAAAAAAGAATCAAAAACAGGTTTCAATCGAGGAATATATTGAGACCTATTGTCAGGAGAAACGGATGAGGGAACGGTTCGCAGTATATATCAGTCCACAGACGCATCGCAATCTTAAAAGTATTGCACGGCTGTTTGCAAGCGAACATCACACAACAGCATCTTCCTTAGCTGATTCCATCATATCCTGCCATTTTGAGGCATACAGGGAGCTTTTGAGCGGTGTGCAGAAGGAGGACAGACACGGACTTCTCGAATGGCTGGAGGGCATGAAACGGTGCGGGAATGAAGAACAGGATGAACAATCGAATGATGTCGAGGTATAGATATTTTATTTCCACAAACGAGAGTGTAAAATTTACCCATTCCAATGGAACATAAATGTTTGGTTAGCGTAGCAAGGGTATGTTTTCGTAATACGAAAACCCTTGCTTTCGCTGACGTGAAAGGGAAAATTGCTCCCGTTGGTCGGCAATTTTATGGAAGAAGCAAGTAAAGATAAGCACAAAGGCGGTCGCCCGAAAAAGGGCATTTCGCAACGGAAATCGCGAATGGTCAGCATCCGCTTCTCCGAACCGGAATACTACGCCGTTAAGCGAAGGGCGTCCCTCGCCGGGCTGACCGTTAGCGCTTATTCACATGCCGCGATTCTGAATAGCAAAATCGTCGAACCGGTGAAAAAAGAAGAGATGGACTTACTTCGGAAACTGTCGGGCGAGGCTAATATATAAATTATATTATTAAATTACCCAAATAAGTTATATCTTTGTAGTCTCACTGATTAAACAGAAAGACAATGGGACGTAAGGTAAAACAACTAAAGAATTACACTACCGAACAGGTAGAGGCGA
>NZ_BAAHWU010000110.1:0-2373 GCF_054601275.1 Dysgonomonas reticulitermitis
GATCCCGGATCCGTCGGCGTCGTCGCGACGGGACGGATCGTATGCTCCCCTGCGCCATGAAGGCGTTGCGCCGTGCAGCGCAGCTCCCTCCCGGCGATCGAATGTAGATACACAGCAATAATAGTAAACAAGTTAAAGGGCGCCCGCGTTTCCAGGCAGGGAAGCCGCCGGCGCTTTGAAGGTATTTTATGGTCAGTCATTTGATGTCGTTGTTTAAGTACTTTACACATTGTTTCGTTATCCCTGCCGATGATGATACCGACAGGATTATAATTATTGCTTCGCAACACACAGACGGGACGTCTGCGCGAGCGTGCGGTTTTCATTTTTTATTTTCATCTTGTTTTTTCGTTTAAACTGTTATTATTCACTGTTTTATCCCTGTTTATCATCCTCCGACCTTTTTTTTGGTTATCATAGGGTAGCCTGGCGCTACCCTATAGGGTGGAGGGGGCGGGGGGGTAACCCGGCGGCTCGTAGTGGCTCGAAGGACTTGAAGCGGGGACGGTCACTTACGCTCTTTTTACATCCTTATGCATCTAATCGGCATGGCAATCGCTCGCGTACTCACCTGATTGACAGACGCACTTGATGAGGTTGTTTTGGAATAAAGTGAACGACCGGTTGCGGCGTCTACACCTGTGGTCCAATAATAGATTTCGTCCCCATTGGTCATGAGGTTTCCTGTGTACCCTATATAACTCTGCGCCGGTAACCACCCAAGAGTCGTAGATGTGCGGCCGCGGTTAGTGGCGTTCCATGGAGCCCCGGACGTCGACAGCGGTACGCCTTGCGGGGTTCTCCAGTTTTCTGGGCAGGGGTCATATATTGTTTTCGAAGTAGTACTCCAAAGGTTGTCGTTATGAATGCCCGATTGGGTGGTGAACCAATCACCGGTAGTTGAGGTAATGGTGAGGAAAGTTGTGGGCGCACTCGTCGCTAGCGCTATGTTGTAGAAGGGCGCAGTGCCGGCCGGGGCCACCGTGTTCGCTCGCGCAATACCGGTACCGGATTGATTATAAATAGTTTTAAAAGTTGACCCAGTGATAGCGGATGGGCCAGGGAAAGGGTCTTTCCGACCCCACTGATAGTTTAGACCAAGGGAGGTGGTGGCGCCTGGCGTGTTGCTTAGAGCGCCCAGGTTGCGGTCCATATATTGGCCGCTTGCGACTGCAGCCGGGCTATAATTCGTCACCCACAAGTGCCACGACCACAGGATTTTTCCGCTTTTTTTAATGCATACCACAGCGTTGCCTTCGGCAGAGCCGGTGCTTACCACGACTTTTCCGGACGGTCCCGAGCCTGTGGCGGAGACAGACGCAATATTAGAGTTAGCGGCTACTCCATTCGCGTTGTCTGTCCACACCAGTTCGGCCGTGAATGCTTCCGAGCCACCAAGCTGGGCACCCAGGTCGGACATGTTACAATTTCGCACATTGATCTCGAAGTTTGCGGTGTTTGGAGCGACTATAAACGAGTTGGCGGACGGAGTGGTCATGCAACTCAGCGGAACATCGACATCAGCGAACAGGCCAGTCGGGCTGCTGATTGTCACTACCGGGCTGCTGGACAGGACGCTTAACGTCGTCATGTCATCGATCACACCGAAGTATACCGTTTGTCCGGCGGCGGTTATGTTCGCCGGGTAGGTGGCGGTCGGCAGCGTAAGCACGTTATCCGGATCTTCTTTGACGGTCACCGTAAAAGGCGAGTTGGATCGTACGGCGAACGATTTGGTGTTGCCATCCATCAGGTACATGGAAGCGACCATGGGAATCATATTATAGACAGTCTGGCGAAGCGTAAGGGATTTGTTGATGGAGGAGATCCCGTTGGAAACGCTGTAAAACCAGATCGACGAGCGCACCAGGAACGGATCGGCGTTCAGCTGGGCGGTGGTGATGGCCGGTGGCTGTATGTTATAGTCATGGGTAGCCGAAGCGTCTGTCAGGCTGCCGCTGGCGGGAAGACTGGTCAGGCCCGTGCCGGTAGCAAAGGTAAAGGCTGTACCGATGGCTGTACTGACAAAGGTCAGGGGGGAAGCAATCGGCGTCCATGCCAGGTGGAACTCTTGGGCGGCAGGCTGGGTATCTTTCGCGGCGAAAAACTCGAGCTGGCTGACCGGGTTCCCGCTGCTATCGGTGATGTTCAGGGAAAGGGCCGCGGAGATTTCCTGTGTCACCTTGACGACATACTTCAGCCGGCCGGCGGACAGGTGGACAAAGGCGATACGTTCGCTGGTACCACTGTTCTGGCTCATAGTAAGCTTTGTATCGACAGCCGGGCCGGCGGCGCCTGCCTTGACTGTGGCGTCCAGCCAGTCGGAAGTGTTACCGGCGGCATCGGCTATCTTATCTATTGTCCATCCTCCCG
>NZ_BAAHWU010000111.1:0-2108 GCF_054601275.1 Dysgonomonas reticulitermitis
GCATCCGTATGCATCATCCTCGTGGAAGATGTAAACCAGACCGTTGACGGGATCGTACACTCCTTCTATCCGGTTATCGCCCAGAATCCGCAGTATTATGCCGGCATATTTATCCATAGCGTTCATTATCTTATTTCTTTTTGTGTCTGTTTTAATTTTATGGCAAAACTTTTTACAGCTGTTTTCAGATGGATTTTATCTTTTTTACTTGCGGGATTAGCCCGCTAAACCAGAAGGAAAAAGGGGGAAATACGCTGAAAAAAACAAAAAAAGCCGCTAAGAATTATTTGTCAGAGCCTATAATAATATTTTCGCTAAAATTTAAACAGGCGCTTAAAATAAACCACGCATATTATCTCAATCGGCGTGGTTCCTCAAACTTACAAAACTATGCATCCAGGCCTGTCTTGGCCCGGCTTCTTTTCCGGTACTATATGGCCCGGTGTATATAGCCTGAAAAACGAACGGCTGATAAAACTAAAATAAAACTATGCGACAGGCGCTGCAAGCCTGCGCGAACGGGAGCTTCATGCCATCCATCCAATTAATTAACAGGTAATATTAGTTTATAATAGGTTTTAATACTTATATATGCGTTATTTGACACAAATATAATTCATAAATTTCACATATATATCTTTTTTTTCAATTTTTTTTATCTATCGAAAAAATTAGTAGTAAGTTGTAAGTGAAAAACGAATTGAATTATCAATCGCCGAAGCGAAGGCGAGGCAAAATCGGCGGAGCCAAAAGTGAAAAATAAGGGAGAAACGTTGACAGGTAAAAAAGGTGTAAATAGTCATATCTGCAACCTTTTTTTTAACTATTGGCATAAATTTTTTATTATAACTACTTCAATTTTTTGTTTTATATTTATCTTTGTCATGAGGTGTTGAATTGGTACGCGTGTATCTGTATTTTGTTATTTCTAAATACAAGACAACTTTTATTCTTTATTATTACGTTGCAACAAAGCCTTGTCTATATGGTATTACATTGTTTATATTTCGCCATGTATATAAAAATATATTTTTAGCAAACATATATAAACTAAGGATATGAAAAATTATGATAAGAATTTCGCGACTTTCCTGACTACTCCGGCAGAAATGTTGCTACCGGGTGTTGCTGTGGAATGCGTTATACTTGGCTTTAATGAAGGGGAAATAAAGGTACTGCTGAACCGTTATAAACCGCATGGGAACTGGATGCTTCAGGGAGGCTTTGTGCGCAGGACAGAAAGTATCGACACGGCGGTGGCACGTTTACTGGAGCTGAGAACCAACCTGAAAAACTGCTACCTGCGCCAGTTCGCCGCGTTCGGAGAACCGGATGAATCTATAATAGAAGAAAACAAGCAGTTACTGAAAGAATATAATATAGGGGATATAGATTCCCACTGGATGTCGGCCCGCTTTGTCACTATAGGCTACTATGCGCTTGTAAATTACGGGCATGTCAGGATAAAGCCCACAGCCGACGAAGAGTACGGCTGGTTCAGCTTGGACAGGCTTCCATCCCTGTTCGGAAACCACATGGAAATCATTGACAAGGCTATCCGTACCATGCACATGGAAATTAATTACATCCCTGCCGGATTGCTGCTTCCGGAAAAGTTCACCATGAGCGAACTGAGGGTTATCTATGAGGGCATACTTGGCCGGAAGCTGGACCGCCGTAACTTTCAGCGGAAGATACTTTCATACGGATTTGCCTATAAACTGGATGAAATCAGCAGGAAATGGGGTGTAAAGGATACCGCGTTGTTTTCCTTCGATAAGAAAAAATATTGGGAAGCCCTGACAAACGGGCTGGATTTCTTTTAACGAACAACCGATTCTATCCGGCCGTCGGAAAATACAGTCTGTAAATATTTACCGCGTCCTGTCACTGCCGTGTTCCGCGCATTATATATTTATCATAATGACTATGTATAGTAAGCGTTCGGTATTGCGCATCTTGCGCAATACCGAACGCTTACAATGCATATTTGTTACGGATAATCCGCAGGACATAGAGTTGTCCGGGTATGTATTCCAATTTCCCGGTTATTTCCTGACCGATACATTTGGCTCCCTGCGGAAGGTCTTTGGGTTCTATTATTTCCA
>NZ_BAAHWU010000112.1:0-1900 GCF_054601275.1 Dysgonomonas reticulitermitis
TCCTGACTTTGACGGTACCTTTCCCAGTCTAGCCATAGCTGATATTGATTTCCAGCGGTTTATCCCGTATTTTTCGACCAAGTTCCTTTGTAGTGGACGGTGATACAAAGTGTGTGATTTTCTTTCAGTTACGATTAAATGGCCGTAACTTTGCGGCATGTTTGTCAGGACAAAACAGCGGGAAAACGGCAAGATCACTATTTTTATAGTTGAGAACATCCGGGAATCAGGCAAGGTTCGCCAGAAGACCTTGCGAACAGTGGCTACTGTGCCCCCTGAAGACTTGGAACGCTTTACAGAGCTGGCAGAACATATCCTCAGTGAAATGGAAGTCAACTGGAAGCCCAACCTGTTTCCTGCCCCGACTTTGGCAGAGATGGTTATCTCAAGTCGCAGGCGTTCCCTGGGAGATGATAGCCCTCTACCGGTAAACATGCGTAAACTCAGGGAAGAAGCCCGTATCGTTAGCGGTGTCCATGAGATATATGGAAGCCTTTATGATGAAATCGGCTTTAATAAAGTATTCCGTTCATGTCCGGTAAGTGGTTCTGTGATGAAAGACATCGTCATGGCCCGTTTGGCAAAACCATGCAGCAAACGTTCTTCCACCGAGTTGTTGGAACGTGACTTTGGGATTAAGATTCCCTTGGAGAAGGTTTACCGGATGATGGACACCCTGGGCGAAAGTAAAATTAATAAGCTGCAAGAGATCTGCTGGTGGCATTCCCGCAGCTTGCTGACCGAAGAAATCAACCTTTTGTTTTACGATTGCACCACCCTGTATTTTGAGAGCTTTACAGAAGATGAACTACGCAGTTTCGGTTACAGCAAAGACCACAAGTTCAATCAGGGACAGGTTCTCTTAGCCCTGATGGTTACACGCGAGGGTCTTCCTGTAGGTTATGAAGTCTTCCCCGGCAACATGTACGAAGGAGACACATTTGCTCATGCCATCCATAAGATAAAGAACCGTTACCACGTCAAACGGGCAGTTGTAGTTGCCGATAGCGGATTGCTCTCTAAACCCAATATTGAATTGTTAGAGAAACAAAAATACGATTTCATCTTAGGCGCACGCCTGAAAGGCTTGTCCGATAAATGGAAAAACAGGATATTGGACAACACAGACTACGAAAGAATAGAGAAAGAAAATGAAGTCATCAGATTGACTTCTTACAACTATACCAAAAACCGGCGGTTGATTGTCAGCCATAGCACCAAACGAGCAGAAAAAGACAGGAGTGACAGGGAAAAAGCGGTCATTAAACTCAATGAAAAACTTGAGAAAAGTAAAAATCCCAAATCCCTGATTAGCAACTACGGTTATAAGAAGTACCTGACAATGGATGGAGAAGTCCAGGTTAGTGTCAATCAGGAGAAATTAGAAAGGGAAGCCCTTTGGGATGGGCTTCATGGTGTATTTACCAATATCAACAAAAAAGAGATGGATGCTGGGGCTATCCTGAGCCAATACCATGGACTATGGCAGGTGGAGGAGTCTTTCCGCATTACCAAACATGATTTGCGTGTGCGTCCCGTCTTTCATTGGTCAGCCGACAGGGTACGTTCTCATTTGGCGATTTGCTTTGTTGCATTTTCACTAATACGTTTTCTACAACACCGCATCAAGAAAGAAATCAATGAAAATTTTTCTGCCGAAAGGATTAAAGACGAACTATTGCGGATACAGGAAAGTGTGGTGAAGGATATAACGAATAATAATAAGTATGTCATACCATCTAAAACTTCAACGGATGCACTGAAAATATATCAGGCAATGCACCTGAAAAGGCATGTAGTACCATTTAAGTTGGAAACAAAGATGTAAAATGTAGTGGACGAACGAAATTTTACACCACTGAAAATCATGCGATTACAAAAAAATACCGTCGAAGTCAGG
>NZ_BAAHWU010000113.1:0-1838 GCF_054601275.1 Dysgonomonas reticulitermitis
TGAAATAACAACATTAAGAGTGTAGTACAATAGAATGAAGAATGAGGAATGAAGAATTTAATTTTTCACTTTTAATTTTTCATTTAAAGAAGGGTATTATACCGTCAATACCTAATAAAGATAGAAGGATTGAAGAGGACAGGATCACAAAAGACTTAGAAAAAAGAAAATACAAAGAAGAGTTTGATCCTGGCTCAGGATGAACGCTAGCGACAGGCCTAACACATGCAAGTCGAGGGGCAGCGCGGTGTAGCAATACATTGGCGGCGACCGGCGCACGGGTGAGTAACGCGTATGCAACCTACCTACAACAGGGGAATAACCCGGAGAAATTCGGACTAATACCGCATAACACAGGGGCTCCGCATGGAGATATTTGTTAAAGATTTATCGGTTGTAGATGGGCATGCGTTCCATTAGCTGGTTGGCGAGGTAACGGCTCACCAAGGCAACGATGGATAGGGGAACTGAGAGGTTTGTCCCCCACACTGGAACTGAGACACGGACCAGACTCCTACGGGAGGCAGCAGTGAGGAATATTGGTCAATGGGCGGGAGCCTGAACCAGCCAAGTCGCGTGAAGGAAGACAGCCTTATGGGTTTTAAACTTCTTTTGCAGGGGAATAAAAAGGAGTACGTGTACTTTATTGCATGTACCCTGCGAATAAGCATCGGCTAACTCCGTGCCAGCAGCCGCGGTAATACGGAGGATGCGAGCGTTATCCGGATTTATTGGGTTTAAAGGGTGCGCAGGCGGGCTATTAAGTCAGCGGTGAAATATTCAGGCTCAACCTGAAGACTGCCGTTGAAACTGTTAGCCTTGAGTATAGATGAAGTAGGCGGAATTCGTTGTGTAGCGGTGACATGCTTAGATATAACGAGGAACTCCGATTGCGTAGGCAGCTTACTAAACTATAACTGACGCTCATGCACGAAAGCGTGGGGATCAAACAGGATTAGATACCCTGGTAGTCCACGCCGTAAACGATGATTACTAGTTGCATGCGATATGATAGTATGTGACCAAGCGAAAGCGATAAGTAATCCACCTGGGGAGTACGCCGGCAACGGTGAAACTCAAAGGAATTGACGGGGGCCCGCACAAGCGGAGGAACATGTGGTTTAATTCGATGATACGCGAGGAACCTTACCCGGGCTTGAAATGCAGAAGAATAATGAGGAAACTTATTAGCTAGCAATAGCTTCTGTGTAGGTGCTGCATGGTTGTCGTCAGCTCGTGCCGTGAGGTGTCGGCTTAAGTGCCATAACGAGCGCAACCCACATCATTAGTTACTAACAGGTCGTGCTGAGGACTCTAATGAGACTGCCGTCGTAAGATGCGAGGAAGGTGTGGATGACGTCAAATCAGCACGGCCCTTACGTCCGGGGCGACACACGTGTTACAATGGGTGGTACAAAGGGCAGCTACCTGGTGACAGGATGCTAATCTCCAAAGCCACTCCCAGTTCGGATCGGAGTCTGCAACTCGACTCCGTGAAGCTGGATTCGCTAGTAATCGCGCATCAGCCATGGCGCGGTGAATACGTTCCCGGGCCTTGTACACACCGCCCGTCAAGCCATGGGAGCTGGGGGTATCTGAAGTACGTAACCGCAAGGAGCGTCCTAGGGTAAAACCGGTGACTGGGGCTAAGTCGTAACAAGGTAGCCGTACCGGAAGGTGCGGCTGGAACACCTCCTTTCTGGAGTGGACTGTCCGAAAAGGTATGTACCTGTAAGAGTAGTAAGTAGAAGGTAGTAAGTAGTGATTTATTGCTTCTTAATATTCAAAACTTCTCTCTGAACGTGCTACACTCTGAATAATGTTGTTTATTTTAAAAA
>NZ_BAAHWU010000114.1:0-1746 GCF_054601275.1 Dysgonomonas reticulitermitis
AGAACCATCTTCGATATAGCACAGGGTAACGATGACTACGTTAACGGCAAACTGGTCGCCCGTGCGCCTTATAGTACCGATTTTACGAAGTTAGATGAAATATACGAACAGGATGCCACAGCCGGGACGCCAGTGGTGACAGAACCAGATCCAAGTGGCGCCTGGCTTTACTCGGGCAGACAGGTGTACACCTTTACCGCGTCGGGTAATGTATCGAATGTGCGGTTCGTTTATGTGGAGGATGCTTCCTTAAAGGCTATACAAAGTATGACACCGAAAGGCAACTATAGCGGAATCATAACAGCCGGTACAGCTTGTAAAGCCGTAGTGGTTTACAAACCTGAGCTGATGACAACCTTGGTGAATAAGACCCGCGACCAGGCTGTTCAACCCGATTTGTACGTTATATACAATGACGCGGCCAATGGAGCGGGAAAAGACTGTGCTATCAGGCTGACAGTGAGCCTTCAGGATTGCAATTGCTGCGGGGCATTCACCACAGCCGGCGGCTGGCAGAACTTCCTGTGCTATAATCTCGGGGCTAATTTTATGCTCGATCCGTTTACTTATAAATCGATCAATAATACTACCGGTAACGATATAAAGGGTGACCTTTATCAGTGGGGACGTGTGGCTGATGGTCATGAGAAACGTACCAGCCCAAATTATCTGACGGATGATAATAGTGATGAAAACGAACCCGTTCCGGACAGTGATCTGGATACCAATGGTCTGCAGGTTTCTAGCAGCTCTGACGCTTATCGTAAATTTATAAAAAACGGAATTATTGGTACAGGCACATACAGAAGCGACTGGCGTCAAACAGAAAACGATAACCTTTGGGGCAATGGTAGTGCAGACGAAGACATGGATAAAGTTGTTGCTAACGATCCGTGTCCTGCGGGATGGAAAGTACCTAGCCAGAAACAATGGGCTTCTATATATGGCAGTTCCACGTCTCCAAATATTTGGACGTCGAATAATGGCTATAAGGTAGGTTCGTCTTTATTTTTGCCTGCCGCCGGCTACAGGGAAGTCAATGGCGAGCCGCGTTATGGTGGTTGGAGTGGGCACTACTGGAGTAGTACGGTCAATGGTGGCAGCGCAAGGTATCTGTACTTCTATAATGGCATTAGCGGGGTTCTCCCGGCCTACACCGCTCCCCGTGTACTAGGGATGTCAGTACGGTGTGTAGCAGAAACTGTCCCCCTTGCCCCTGAAACTTTGCCTCCCGGAACAGGCAGTTTCACCGGAAGGAATATCTTCGATATAGCGAAGGGTCTGACTAACGACGGCGGAGCTTGCGGCATCCTGGACGCCCGCGTGCCATATAGTACCGATTTTACGAAGATAGATGAACAGGACGCGACAGACGGGATGCCGGTGAAGATAGATCCGGATCCGAGTGGTACCTGGCTTTACTCGGGCAGACAGGTGTACACCTTTACCCCGTCGGCTGAAGTATCGAATGTGCGGTTCACTTATGTGGAGGATGCTTCTGCGCCTTTCAAGTCTATAATAAGTATGACACCGAAAGGCAACGCAGACTATAGCGGAACCATAACAGCCGGTACAGCTTGTAAAGCCGTAGTGGATTACGATCCGGACCTGATGACAAACTTGGTGAATAAGACCCGCGACCAGGCTGTTAAGCCTAAATTGTACGCCATTTACAATGACGCGGCAGATGGAAAAGACTATGCTGTCCAGCTGACAGTGAGCCTTCAGGATTGCAATTGCTGCGGG
>NZ_BAAHWU010000115.1:0-1742 GCF_054601275.1 Dysgonomonas reticulitermitis
TGAACCTGATCCTTTTGAGTATCGTGTAATTTGTCCAAATAGCGGTAAATCTTGTGAAGTTCCACATCTTCGTCAAAATACGACTTCAAATAATCAACCGTAGCCACCTTGCTGCGAGGCTGACAAAGGCGCGATACGACCAGATGTTTCAATATCTCATCATCAATCCGGTCGAAGCCAACCAATTGAAACACATGATTCAATATCAGTTGCGTTCCATTGAGCAGTATGTTCTCAATATTGCCCAATAAACGTTCTGTTACCTGCTTTTCTTCCTGTTCGCGTGTGTGTTCGGCAAACATATCGCGCTCGCCAAGATAAGCCGACAGCCATTTCTTGCCTTGCTGATACAACCTTTCTATCTCAGATTCATCAGAACTTGTTCCGATTGTTTTTACATAATTGGTTTTGCCGTTACCTTTGGCTACAATTACGACACTTGTTGTGCCTGACCGATTTTTCTTTTTGCGTACAAACATGGTGCAAATATAGCACTTTTTGAGGCTTGCGACACCCATTTTGGTGTCGCAATTTCTGCAAATAACTGTGTATGTGAATCTTATAAATTTGTTAAAATGAAAGTGTCAAAGTCAGGAAATACCCCTCCCCGTTAAATATAAAGTAACTTTATATATAAGAGGCGTCTTAGTAACCTTTAAGACGCCCACGCTGTACGAGAAGAAAAAGAATGCTTAAAAAAACGCGCAACGGCTCTGTAATAATCAATCGCAATCTCTATAAAAACCGAACTACTAAAAAAAGTATTCAGTTTAGAACGAATGTAACAGATTCTAATTGATTTTGTAATAGAAAGATTCTGTAAATAGATAAGAATCAAAAAGATATTTTTTCTTTTCAAAAATTCTCAATCCAACTATTTGTAAATGATACGCTTTTATTATCTTTGTTCTAATTCCGATGTATTAAAAAGTTAGTAATCGGAAGGACTTATTAATAAAAGTGTTTAAAGATATTATTCTTGTCTAAGAAAATCGCCAATTTTCAAAACCGAACAAGTTTAGTAGACAGCAAACGCCTGCATTTCGATTTGTATATACATTCATATATACGATAAAGGAGTGCAGGACTGTTGTTTTGCATTTGTTCGGTGGGTGTTTGGCGATACCTCTTAGACAGATAAGACTTAACAGTTCCTGCACTTTCTTATTTTATATAACCTGTCTTTTGAGGGAACGGAAAGACACAAATTTTATACAATTATGAAACAATTATTAGTTTGTTTATTTGCATTCGTAAGTATTAGTGCATCCGCTCAATGGGCTACTTATACTCCTATTGAAACTCCTAAAACCACAACATCAGGCAATAAAACTGTAATTCAACCCGCAAAAGTTAAGCAAAAAGAGGAAGTAAAAGAAGACACACAAAGAACAACAGGATATTATGCCAATTTACAAGGTGGAACATCCAGAGTATCTATAAAATTTACAGTAAAAGAAAGTTATACAGGCGAAGTATTAACGCTTGTCGGTTATTATAATGGGGTATCATGGGTTTCTATTCGTACCAGAGTTGATAAAACAGGGTATGGAGACCCTAAGAATTTTGATTACAAAGTGGGTATTGCGCATCTGGGAACAGTTTATTTTAATTATTAAATGACTTTGTTGCAACGGTATTGTAAAAGAAGGGTTACAGGTGTATTTTTGTATTTGCAAATTCAAAAAAGTAGATATATGAGTACCTCACCGATAACCCAGATCAAAGATAAATATAAAATC
>NZ_BAAHWU010000116.1:0-1666 GCF_054601275.1 Dysgonomonas reticulitermitis
GGATTTTATACTTGAATGAAAATTTCAAAGAACTTTAGTTATCGCTTTTCAATCGACTTATAGTCGACACTCACGCGAATTTTATTCGCAATCAAACCTATGGATTGGAAATCCATAGTGGTTTAGTGGCGTGTAATGGTCAAAGGACTCGATTATGCAGAAAAAGGCATTGTCAAATATGAAGAGCAATTACTGGCCAGTAAAATAAAAACACTGAATAGATTGGCAAGCGAGTTAAATATTGAAATATCTTCGAGATATATCAATGTGAGTAGGAAAGTCTTATAAAACAGCACTTTATGCTTTCATTTTTTCGTATGGGGTACGATTTAGAGCGTTTGCAGAGGTCTTTTTTGACTACGCTTGTCCTGCCTATGTCTGCATAAAACTACGGTACAAAATTACAACTATTTTTTCAATCAAACAAGAAAAACGCACAAAAAATCATATCTGAATATCAATTGTTTAAGTGAGGTGCAAGGTGCAAGCGCATATTTATATATATGCGCTTGCACCTTGCACCTCAAAAATTGACATGTACTGCCTGCCGCTTCCCACTTTAAATCTTCCAATTTCATTTTTTTTTCAGGCAATTTTTAACCTTTGGAATTTTTTTTCGCCTCGTTTTTACTGCATTTCAACGTTGAATTTCTTCATTTTCGGCATAATATGCTTATTTACAGCTATCTGCGAGCAAGCCGAAAAAGTTTAGAGAAAAACGCCCGTTTTGTCTTCTTTTCGCGTTTTATTCATTTCATCAAATTGCTGTTTATTAGCGAATTACGAATTTAACAATCCTGCCTGACAAGCCAATTTTGCATTTTGTTTTCTAAAGTTTAGAAACGGACTTTTGCCGACTTCCGACCTTTGCACAAGTTTAATCAACAAATTGTCAAATATGGAAATAATAACAGTAGAATCACAGGCATTCAAGGATTTAACGGCAAAAATCAACACGATTGCCAAATTTGTCGCCGCCATTCAGAGCAAGGCGGAGGAAGAACCCGAAGACGGTTGGGTGGACAGTTACGAAGTCTGCACCTTTCTGAAAATCAGCGGACGCACCTTGCAGCGTCTGCGTTCCTCGCACTCAATCAATTATTCGCAAATCAGAGGGAAAATCTTCTATCGTATAAGCGAAATTCAGCGACTGTTATAGGACAATGTTATTCGCCGGAGCGACGAACATTTGCAGGACTTAATCAAAAATCATCAGTTGTATGTTGAACAAAGACGAAATCTTAAAACGGACAAATAACGGTTTGGACGTGTTCAAGCATTACGTTTCAGGCGGTTGGCGTGTTGGTCGGAATTTCTTTAATCCGCTGTATAGTAAGCGTTCGGTATTGCGCATCTTGCGCATGCTATCGCCAGGGTTTAACTTTGTCTATAAAATAAGTCACGGTTGTTTATAACGAGAGTCAGCCGACCGTTTAGTAAATGTAAAATGGCAAAAACAGACACAAAAACCTATATTGCATATCTCAGGCAAAGTACTAAAAAGCAAGAGACAAGTGGGCTTGGTATAGCTGCACAACGGGAGATTATCCAAAACTATTTAAATGGAGCATCTATCCTTGAAGAATATATAGAAACCGAAACAGGTAAAGACAACAATCGTCCCAAACTGAAGGCGGCGCTTTTGTTATGCCGTCAGAGTAATTCC
>NZ_BAAHWU010000117.1:0-1651 GCF_054601275.1 Dysgonomonas reticulitermitis
TTTTTCCTGTTTTCCGCATTGCAACACCCTAAAAATTTTCCGAGATAATTTGGTATAGTTCGGTTTGTTGTTCGTCCATATTGAGCAGTCTTGTATTGAAGTGTTTTGATTCGGGCAATTGATAAGTTATTTGGTACATGTTGTGCGTTATCTCGCTTGCCAGCTTCAGTGATAACGAAGATTTCTCTTTTCTGAGCACGCGTTCCAGCTCCTTGTATATGCAGTACGCTGTGAAAGCGATGCAAATATGGGCTTCAATCCGATGCCGCAGGCGGTGGAAGACAGGACGTATGCGCAAGTCTGTTTTTGACATTCGGAAAGCCCGTTCGATTTCAAACAGATTTCTGTAATTATCTAGAACCGCATCATCCGGTAATTTCGTGTTAGTAATGAATCCCTTCAGCCCGTCCCAAACGGAGTCTTCTTCAAATCTCTGATAATCTATATTCACCTCTACCTCTCCTTCCCATTGCAGATATTTGTTGTATCCCCTATTGTTGATGCTTGATTTGGTGAGTTTTCCCGATTTAATACGCTTTTCCAGACGCCTGAGTCCCTTCTTTCGATTATAAGCATCCTTCTTTGCCCTTTTATCCGCATAATGGACAATAAGCCGTGCGGTTTCGCTTTTCTTGAGCGTATAACATGTACCTTCCGTATATATTTGTCTTACAATCTCTTCTTGTATAATGGCAGTCTCATTTTTCAACCTCGCACCGATAATATATTCGTAACCGTTCTCCTCCAACGCCTTGATGTTGGGTTTGGACAACAATCCTGAATCAGCAATTACAACCGGTTTCCCAAGATTAAACTTTCCGCTTATTTTTTCCAGAAATGGGATCAACGTATGCCCTTCATACGTGTTTCCTTCAAAAATATCATAACCTATAGCATACCCTGCCGAACCAACCAACAGACCGATGAAAATTTGAGGGTTACTGTGTTTCCCGTCTTTTGAAAAGCCAGTCTTACGAAGATCGTCCTCATCGCTCGCTTCGAAGTACAACGTTGTCATATCGTAGAAAATCACACCAATATCGCCTCCGAGCGTGCGCCAGGTATGTGTGAAGGCAATCTGTTCAACAGCCGGTTTGAGGGAATCGTTCAGTTTGTCAAGGAAACGATAAACGGCATCTACACTGATAATTTCTCCCTGATAACGATAGAGATATTCCGTGGTCTTCAATTTACTCAACGGAAAAGCCAGCCGGGAGACAACCAAATGACGGAATAAATCTTCCTTAATGCGCCCAAAACCGATATAATCATAGATGCGCCCGAAGACCAACTCAGGACCGACTGTTCTTATACTGGAGTTATATAGCGATGAAAATACTTGTTCGACCAGTTCGTCTCTTTCGGAAGGAAACAAGGAGGGTTGAGCTTCTAAGCGTTTGATCTCTTGACGGGCAAGCGTTTTCAGTCCGTCAATTTCGTGGCGCGTTGTGCCGCAACCTATTGTTTTTAGCACTTTGTAGCGGCCATTTGACTTGCTAATCACCTGAATACTAACACTCCCAGATCTGTTTTTCAATTCTCTTATAAACATAAATATCGATTTGCAACACCCAAAAATACAAAAATAAATTTATAATCTATTGATTATATGTGATTTAACTTGGTGTTGCAAAAAAAGTGCGGAAAACAG
>NZ_BAAHWU010000118.1:0-1597 GCF_054601275.1 Dysgonomonas reticulitermitis
TTTGCTTGAAGAAATAAGAATCTATCTTTGACAATCTTTCCGATATAGAACTTCGACAGACACTCTCTGATTGGTCAAGATTAAAAAGCATCTTGAAAACAGGATCATTAAATGTATCTTCTAAGGTGCGTTGGCTTAACCTGTCATTCTCCAAAATACCATACATCAAAAGGTAAAATAGCTTCTTGCCGTGTAAAACTTTAGAATAATGGTCTACTTTAGTATTCTCCGATAAATGACTCAGCAAGGCTTCGGGAATAACATCCAATAGTCGGCTTATACTTATTTTGTGGTCTTTAATTATTGCCATAAATATATGATTATCAATACTTAAAGATAATAAAACTATACCGGATAAACAAACATAAGTAATTAAAAATCAAATAATTATACAAAAAAATAGTCGGAAGAAATTTCTTCCGACCACTCCTGGCATTTCGCCCACCTTCAGTAAATTAGAAATTTCTGTAAACATGTTTTTAAAAGTTAAAAGTTATAAGTATAATTTGCAGCCATTCCGGTTAAGGCATTCCTCAATTGTTTTTCTTTACTCTTGGAAAACACCCATCCGGGTTGTTTTACGCCTTCATGCGTCAGGCACGGGTTGAAGCGTCCGCCGAGTTCCTTCAGGCGGTCTTTTACCGCCTTTGTGTCGCCGAAGACCGCCAGCGCCTTTTCGGAATAGTCCGCGATGGTAAAGTTGCCGGCTATCGCTTCCAAAGCAGCATTTGCCTTTACCTGCGCCCTGACGCGGATATTGGCTTCATCGCCTGCTGTGAGGGAAAAGGCGTCGATAATATCCATGTGATATTTTGCTTTCCGGACAATCCATCCGCTGTACTTACTGTTGCCAAGGTAATAACCTTCGCCGCCCGCATATTTTTCACGGTGTTCATACTTTCTGTTTTCGTCCGATAAATGAGCGGTTTCAGGAAAATTCACAGCGTATTTGCGCAATTCGGGAAACAAGTCCCGCGTGTGCGCGGAGAAGCCCAGTATAACAGTCCTTGCCGTACTGTACCCGTGGTAATCGGTCATCACGTAGCTTTCGTCTTCGCGTAACTCCGCTACGATTACCGCTTTGGCGTCTGCCGGGATAATGGCTTTCAGCCGTTCACGCCCCGCGGCTTTCAACTGTTCGTTCCTGCCGGTATCGCAGCTTGCGCCGGCGTCCGGTAAATGTACTTTTGTCATAACTTGAAAAATTAAATGATTGTTGATTGATTTTTAACCGGATGTCTTTACGCCGGAATCCTGACCCTGTTCATCAGCTGTCCGGATAGCTCGTGCAGTTCCCTGCTGCGCCTGTCGTCCAAATCGCGGGCATGGGCTGTGATGGCCTGTGTCAGCTTCCAGAGCGTGGAACCGCCCTGTGTGCCGTCGCCGGGATTATTCCGCATCAGGATTTTCTGGACGTTTTCGCTTTCGGACTTGTGAAGTGAGCCAACCTTTACTAATTTTCGTAATTCTGAATCAAAATCGACGTCTATTTCGCCGGCTCCCTGTATCTCGATAGCCTTCTGCATGATAATATCCCTGGAGAAAAGGCTTTTGGTCAGGTCCCGTGTCGCCGATACGGTAGTCCGGGTATCCAGTT
>NZ_BAAHWU010000119.1:0-1541 GCF_054601275.1 Dysgonomonas reticulitermitis
TCTTGATTTTATATTTATCTTTGATCTGGGTTATCGGTGAGGTACTCATATATCTACTTTTTTGAATTTGCAAATACAAAAATACACCTGTAACCCTTCTTTTACAATACCGTTGCAACAAAGTCATAATTAATACTGAACTACTTGTCGGCAAATTTATCACGCCATTCGCCGTCGGCGTATATGTTGAATCCGACGTATTCACAGCCAAACTCGTAGCTGAGGACGCGGATATAAAGGTCGCTTTCCCGCGGAATGCCGCCTGTCAGCTTTTCCATTTCCCCTTGCGGGAAAGTCCATTTGGAATCAAACTCGATTTCGCAGTCAAAGACTTTTCCGTTACCGTACAGCACGGTATCGCAGCTGAACGACTGCCGGATTGATTCCTTCAGCCTGTCGCGTAAATCCCTGTCCTTCGTTGAGAGATAGAGCTTGTTGGTACAGATGTTAGCCATGACATCCTGTATTAAAGAGTCCGACAATCCTGTTCCTGTCCACGCCGCCGTCACCGTCCAGTATGGCATTGAGGTAAAAGCCGATATGCACCGGCTGTCCGAAAGAAGTCCCGACCCGGTTACGGATGCGGTAATACCCTGCATGGCGGTTACTGCTTCTCCGCCGCCCTGCGCCTGTAATTTTTGTCTTAATTTCCATTTGATTATGATTTAACTGTTTATATGATGTTATAAAATCCTGCCTTCGTCGGCGTAGGAATAGTAGCTTTCGGAAGATATGACCAGGTGGTCTGTCAGGGATATGCCGAATAGCTTGCAGGCCGCCCTTACTTTTTCCGTCATTTTATCATCGGCTGCACTCGGTTTTAAGTTCCCCGATGGGTGGTTGTGGCAGAGGACTATGCCGGTAGCATTGGCCAGTATCGCCGCCTGCATGATATGGCGCACGTCAACGGTGACTTCTCCTATACCGCCTTCCGAAAGGTGGTTTATTCCCAGCAGCCTGTTCCCGCCGTTCAGCAGCAACAGCTTGAAAAATTCCCGGTGCTCGATAACTTCCGGGTCGAATACTCCATATTCCGTGAGCAATTTGTATATATCATTCGAACAGGTTATTTTCAGCCTGTCTGACGGCCTGACCTTCGGCTGGTAGCTGATTTTCACTTCCGATACGGTGAATATCCCGTTGGCTGTATTGCCATCTATTATCCTGTAATTCATGGTCAGATACATGTTAAGAGTGTGATAAACAGCCATACGGTAATAGCTACGGATAGCAGTATGACCGTCAGGCGGAATATAAATCGTATAAATCCCCTGACAAAGAGAATTGCGACAGCTGCCCATAGCGGCTGGATACCCGCCTTTTGCAGGCAGCAGAGACAGAACACGGCCAGCGTAACGGTAACAACCGCTAACGCTGCTTTTAGAAAAACTGATTTTTGCATGATGCTTTGTTTTTAACCTGAGTTCCGTATAAGCAACGCTCATTTTTCGCATCTGCTTTGTGGAACAAGAACTTTAGCCCAATGCAAATAGGACAAAGTTTTTGCTATAAAATTAGGAGCAGGATGATTAGCAGAATAA
>NZ_BAAHWU010000120.1:0-1450 GCF_054601275.1 Dysgonomonas reticulitermitis
CAATGTCATTAAGTTAAGGATTTTCATATAGCATCTCTTTGATTTTTAGAGACCTTTGGTCGTACTCTCTTTTTATATCTGAATTTATTTCGCATATTAGAACGATTGGGTCTTATTGGTATCATATGATTTTTGAACAAGTTTTTGAGCTCAAGAATAATTTCTTCTATCTTCTTTTCTTCAAAAAAGAAGAGGCTGATAATTCTGTTTTTCAAGAAACCATAAGATAGGGAATTGTTTACTTTATAACGATATTTTGTACATGAAGACTTTTGGTGAATCTCCACTTCCAACTCGTTGACTATTATACTTTGGATGTTACTTACGAAAATAGTCGCATTAAAATCCTGCAAAATAGTCTGATTGGAATACCCTGAAAAGGATTCCATATTTAGCTTATTCTTTAATTCATCGAAACAGGTCTCTATCTGCCATCTCTGGAAATACAATTCTTTGAATATATCCATCGGATATTGGATGCTATCTAATAAAGATGTTATCAGATACTCCTTTTGTCCACAAGGCAATTCCAAGGCTATCAGGCGAACTTTGAGAGGTGTTTGCCTGACATAAGATTTTATGCTAAAATCAGTATCTCTACCCGGATATATTTCGACCTCCTGGTTCATAGCTCCGCTACTTACGAAAGATTTTACCTCATGATTAAAATTAACCTGAACACGCATTAAAAAATTTATGCTTCTGATCTGATGCTCATAAATTAAATCATAAGAAGGATAACCTCTGTCATAGAGGATTAAATCATTACCCGTAGCTGCCTCCAGGTGGGTAACAGCCATCTGCCTTTCGCCTGTATGTAGCGGGGCAATAGATGAATCAATTGCCAGCTTATTGAGTACATCATAAAATACAGAAACTCTCGCTTGTACAAGGTAATCCCCTGCCTGCTTCTGCGATTTACCATAAATGACTTCCAATCCCGTATTCTTAGGCAGATTAATAACTGATGTATCAACTGCAAGTAAACGAAAACCATTAAACTGTTTTACCTCTGAGTTATTATCATAAAATTCATTGATTAATAAGGCGGAAAGATGCCTGAAAACTTCCGGAGATATTTTTTTGCGGTATTGAACAAATGCACTTTTGCTAAAAGGAAGGTATTCGACTCCTTCAATCTTTCTAAGATAATGTACAAAGTTAACAATCTCTATACAAAGACTTTTTCTTAAAATATTAATCAAGAAAAGGATGGTGCCTTTAAAAGTCTGCTTCCTTTTACGGGTAAAGTCTTTTTTATTCATCTTAAATCTTTCTTGTAAATGACTACTATTAATTTCATTGAGAATCTTGGTGAAAATAATTGATGTTGTTTTTTTTGCATTATAATAACTTGTTAATTACTACTTAAATATAATAAAAATATATCACAAATCAAAGCGAATACGCCTAATAATCAATACTATAAATCCTTAACTTAATGACATTG
>NZ_BAAHWU010000121.1:0-1404 GCF_054601275.1 Dysgonomonas reticulitermitis
GTAAGCTTTAAAGGCACACTTCGGGAAGGGCAACAATCAGCTACAGATACTTTATTGCAATATGAGAATGGTATATTATCTGTTCCGACTGCTTTTGGAAAAACAGTTATCGGAGCTTCGCTTATTGCAAATAGAAAATGCAGTACACTAATTTTAGTTCATCTACAAACTTTATGCGATCAATGGAAGAAATCATTGGAACAATTCCTTGAAATAAACGAATCTTTGCCTGAGCCAGAGAAGAAGCGGGGACGAAAAAAGGTTCGTTCTATTATTGGTCAAATAGGCTCCGGGAAAAACACATCTTTAGGAATTATAGATATTGCACTTGTACAAAGTTTAGTCCATGAAAATGAAGTGGATGATATCGTAAAGAATTATGGTATGGTCATCGTGGATGAATGTCATCATGCCTCTTCGCTTAATTATGAAAAGGTATTGAGTGACACAAATGCCCTATATGTTTATGGATTGACCGCAACGCCTAAACGACAAGATGGGCAACATCCGGTTACTCTTATGCAATGCGGTCCGATACGGTATAGCGTTAGCGCAAAAGAACAAGCCGTTAAACGAAACTTTGAGCATTATGTCATGCCATGTTTCACCGGATTTAGAAAACCTTTGACAGTAAATGAATCCGACTGGCACATTACAAAAATATATACGGCTCTTGCAGAGGATGAACTCCGCAATCAGCAGATAGCAACTGATGTATGTGAAGTTGTAACAAATGGCAGAACGCCTATCATACTTACTCAACGAAAAGAGCATGTTATGCAGCTGGCAGCTATTCTTAAGAACCAAACCAATGCGCATATTATAACTCTTGTCGGAGCCGATTCTGCAAAAGTGAAAAACAAGATGATGGAATCATTAGCTGGCATTCCACAAGAAGACAGACTCATCATAATTGCCACGGGAAAATATATTGGAGAAGGATTCGATTATCCGCGCCTGGATACGTTATTCCTTGCCTCTCCGATAGCATGGAAGGGAACATTGGCTCAATATGCCGGACGACTGCACCGTGAATACCCCGGCAAGCAGGATGTAATTGTTTATGATTATGTAGACATTCATATCCCGGTTTTGGAACGAATGTATCACAAACGGTTAACAGGTTATGCACAAATCGGATATAAAGCTTTATCCTCAAAGAATGAACCGGATAAAATCAGCATGATTTACGACAGCGATACTTTTGCATCAGCTATTAAAAATGATTTAGCAGAAGCAAAGAAGGAAATCAGAATTGCAAGCCCTTATATTCGAAAGGCCCAAATCAAGAAAGTACTTGAATGGTTGAAAGTTCCTCTGGAAGCAGAAGTTTCGATTACCGTCATTACCCGTCCAATAGAATCATACAAGAAACAAGAACAGATAAGAAAATGTATTGAAACT
>NZ_BAAHWU010000122.1:0-1294 GCF_054601275.1 Dysgonomonas reticulitermitis
CAGACGGTGCGGTAAGCGCGGGCGGTGCGCTCCTGGCCGGTGCGGAGCATATTGCGCGCCTGCTGCTCGGCAAAGCCGTAAAGGTTGACAAAGCTATGCCGGCTGCGGTAGTTGCTAATGATGTCATCAACGGTATAACGCCCCGATTTCTCCAGCCGCCCGGTAGTTTCTTCGAATTGCTCGCCGTAACCGGATAGGATTTCTGTTACTTTACACAGGTAAGGGTAGCGCGGGGAGCCCTCCTCCGGAAGATTCACCTTTTGCGAAGCCCCGTCCCATTCGTCAGGGTAAAGCCGGTAGGGGCTGGTGACCACTTTGACTTTACGGCTGTGGATCAGCCGGAGGCACAGGCTGCCCTTGCGGCGGTCCCCACAGGATGATTTACGCAGGATAAATTTTAATGTCGCCATAATTTATATAGTTTACAATAAATAATTTAGCTACGCTGGCCGCTGGTTCTCATAAGACGTTCATATTTTGCTGGTATACAAAATCTTGAATTGCAAACCGGCGGAGCCAAATCTTAAATTGAATTAATAATTGCCGATGCGAAGGCGAGGTAAAATCGACGTAAGTCAAATAGATTTTATTTAATCCGTAATTGTTATCATTATATTATTTGTATCATTTGCCTCCCTGTAAATTGCCCACAGGTATACATACAATATAACAATCCTGTAAAACTCAACAAACGGGCTTGTGATGTGTTTGTCGATGTTACTTCATGATCCTTTAATTACAAAGGTAAGACAGGGAAGCGGATTCCGGTCATTTTTTTCCGGATATTTACCGGTGGGATAAGATTTATTCACATTTGGACTTTCATCTTTTCATTCATTTGTTTCATTCCGCCTCCCCGGTGTCATACATCCGGCGTATCATCCGTGAAAGGGTGTTACGGTTATTAAAATATGTTTTCCAGGCCTGCGTACAGAACCTTTCCAGGTCTGCATCGCCATACCTTAAGCCCGTTACCGGAACCGTATAGTCCACCGAACAGGCGATACACCCCGTGACGGGATCCAGATAAAAACCGTCCCAACCCAGCAGGCGGTTTATCCCCGATAAGCAGGCCCGAACCAGGCGGGCATCTTCATGTGCCGGCCTCATGGCGCAAACAAGCCGGCTTTCGAGATGAGGCCCGTAGAGGCTGAACAGGTTGCATACGCATCCGTATGCATCATCCTCGTGGAAGATGTAAACCAGACCGTTGACGGGATCGTACACTCCTTCTATCCGGTTATCGCCCAGAATCCGCAGTATTATGCCGGCATATTTATCCATAGCGTTCATT
>NZ_BAAHWU010000123.1:0-1217 GCF_054601275.1 Dysgonomonas reticulitermitis
TTTGTCAGCCTCGCAGCAAGGTGGCTACGGTTGATTATTTGAAGTCGTATTTTGACGAAGATGTGGAACTTCACAAGATTTACCGCTATTTGGACAAATTACACGATACTCAAAAGGATCAGGTTCAGCAAATCAGCGTTGAGCATACTCGCCGAATTTTAGGAGGAAAAATCGGACTTGTCTTTTACGATGTAACCACACTTTATTTTGAAACTGATTTTAGTGATGACTTGCGCAAAACAGGTTTTTCCAAAGACGGGAAACACGCCTGTCCACAGATAGTATTGGGCTTATTGGTCAGTTCAGGTGGCTATCCGTTGGCCTATTCCATTCACGAGGGAAACAAGTATGAAGGGCATACGATGCTTCCCGTTGTGGAGGATTTTGTAAAGCAGTTTGATTTGAAAGATTTTGTAGTAGTTGCCGATTCGGGGCTGATGAACAATGACAATATCGCTCTGCTGGAAAAGAAACAATACAAATATATCATTGGGACACGAATAAAAAATGAGAGCAAACCGGTAACCGGCTGGCTTTTAGCGTTGGAAAAACAGGACGGCTCGTTTTATGAATATAAAAAAACAGCGACTTCCCGCCTGATTGTCGGCTATTCCGAAAACAGAGCGAAGAAAGACCGCAACAATCGAGAAAAGGGCATAAAACGGCTTGAAAAAGAATACAAAACCGGTTCTATAACCAAGGACAAGGTTAATAAACGCGGGTACAACAAATTTTTGGAAATAAGCGACGACATCAAAACGACCATAAATTACGATAAAATCAAAGAAGACGAGCGATGGGACGGTCTGAAAGGCTATATTACCAATACAACCCTGTCGGCAAAAACAGTTTATGAAGAATACAGCGGTTTGTGGCAGGTGGAGCGGGCGTTCCGCATAACAAAGGGAACACTGGAACTGCGACCGATGTTCCATTTTACAAAGAAACGCATTGAGGCGCATGTCTGCATTTGTTTTGTGGCTTACAAAGTATATAAGGAACTCGAAAGAATACTCAAAACGGAGGGCATAAACTTGAGTGTTGATAAAGTTTTAGATATTGCCAAGACGATTACCACCCTGAAAATCAAATTGCCAATCAGCAATGAAACGATGACAAAGACAATGCTGCTAACCCCAAGACACAAGTCTATTGCCACACTTTTTGATGAAAATTTTTGGAAATCTTTTTAGGGTGTCGCATTGTCAAAGTCAGGA
>NZ_BAAHWU010000124.1:0-1212 GCF_054601275.1 Dysgonomonas reticulitermitis
CTTGATTTTATATTTATCTTTGATCTGGGTTATCGGTGAGGTACTCATATATCTACTTTTTTGAATTTGCAAATACAAAAATACACCTGTAACCCTTCTTTTACAATACCGTTGCAACAAAGTCATTCATAATTAACATCATATCCAACAACTTGCAATTTATCTAATGCTAAATCTCTAATTTTATCTGCATCATTATCATCTATTTCAAGAGATATCCATCCATTTATATTAGATATTTGTTTTATTTTATCTTTTATCTTTTTTTCGGTATCCAAAATTTTATCTATTAGATATGAATAGGTGATTTCGCTTAATTTTATTTTCATTTTATTTATTTCTTAATAGTCTTTCAGCTTTCTTTGTTGATGTTGGATTTACTGATATAATATTTCCTGTTGATGGGTTTATCACGACCTCTGCCGAAGTTCCTATAAATCGTTGGCTAGGTCTACCTAAATTATCTGTTACTATAGTTCCTGTTTTTAACGGATTTTTAACGGCATCCAAAATACCAGCAGGGTTACAATAAAACGTCAGGCCACTGATTTTGCAACCGCTCTTTTGCTTTTATCGCCGCTAGCCTTACTTGTTCTTTTGTGTAATAAGCACCAGGAGCTAACTCAAAATCATTCTCAAATTCAGAGAATCTTTTTGTTACCATTTCTAACTCGGAGAAGGCTTCTAATTCTGCCTTATTTAATGTTGACTCATCAATCTCATGTACATAAGAAAAATACATTCCGTCACATAATGCAACTTCGTCTATTTTATGTTTAAGATATTCGTCTATAAGGTTATATACATAACGTTTATCATTCTTCTCGTACATAACATTTTACTTTTTGAGTGGTGAATATTGAAAATGCCAAATACTATTAGTTTTATTGTCATATAACACTTCTAGTTTATATGTTTTGCCATTTTTAACCATATCTGTTGTATGCATAAAAGCTCTTGTCCCTTGCGGATCTGGCATACCCTTAGTAGTTTTTATGGCATCATCTAAAATTTGTACTGGAACATATCTGCCAGGATTATCCATACGCTTGGCAGTAGTTTTAGTAAAATTTAGGATAGTTTTCCCTTTTGTTGCTGCTCCTCCTTTTCCTCCCGTTCCCAAATCTAAGACGGCTAGAGGTACTGCCGCTAATGCTTCAAGATAATTTCCTTGGTCTGCATTTGAAAAAACTGCGGCCGCTCCACCAACAG
>NZ_BAAHWU010000125.1:0-1145 GCF_054601275.1 Dysgonomonas reticulitermitis
TATGCTACAATACAGTAAAAAAGATAATCAGAGAAGTTTATTTTTCTCCTTATCAGATACATTAGATCAGCATCATCCGCTTTATATTTTAGCAGATAAAGTGGATTGGGCAATGTTTGAGTATGAATTCAGCCCTCTCTATTGCCACGATAACGGTGCCCCAGCCAAGCCCATTCGTTTGATGGTAGGTTTGTTGATATTGAAACATGTCCGGGATTTATCAGATGAAAGTGTGGTAGAACAATGGAGCGAAAACATCTACTATCAATACTTTTGCGGGATGCAGGATTTTATTGCTCAATGCCCATGTGCCTCTTCGGAGTTAGTCCATTTTCGTCACCGGATAGGAGAAACCGGCATAGAATTGATTCTCAAAGAAAGCATCCGTATCAATGGCAAAGATGGGGAAGAAAGGAATCTATCAGCCGATACGACAGTTCAGGAGAAGAATATCACTTACCCCACAGACAATAAACTCCACCGTAAGATTATCAGTAAATGTAAGAAGATAGCGCAAAGAGAAGGTATTGAACTTCGCCGGAGCTATACCCGTACGTTAAAAAAACTCTTGCCTGACCAGCGTTTTGGTCGCCATCCCAAAAACAGGAAGAAGGCAGTCAAAGCCAATCGTAAAGTAAAAACCATTGCCGGCCGGTTGGTACGGGAAGTGGAGCGCAAACTGCCTGCAGGGCATCCCTATAGTTCGGAGCTTACTGTTTTTAAGAAAGTATTGGAACAAACAAGGACAAGCACCCATAAAATCTATTCATTGCATGAACCCCAGGTACAATGCATCAGTAAAGGCAAAGAACATAAAAAGTATGAATTCGGCAACAAGGTATCTATTCTTTATACCCAGCATACGGGAGTTATTGTAGGAGCATTATCATTTTCGAATCCCTACGACGGACATACACTGGATGAGGCATTGCGACAATACGAAAGATTATTGGGAAAATCACCCCTAAGCCTAACCGCGGACAGAGGATATAAAGGAAAATCGACAATAAGGGGCACAACAATACAAATACCCAAGCCTTTCAGTAAGAGAGTAAGCCGGTATCAACAACAAAAGCTCAAGAAAGCTCACAAAAGAAGAGCGGCTATCGAACCGATTATCGGACACCTGAAATCAGACCACCGCT
>NZ_BAAHWU010000126.1:0-1144 GCF_054601275.1 Dysgonomonas reticulitermitis
CTGGAGCCACTTTATCGGACTTTATGCGAACAGGTTCCGGGGTGTGATTATATACAGGTAGATGAAAGTACAATCCCTGTTTTAGACAAGGATAAGCCGGGAGCGACAAAAAAAGGATACTTCCGGGTAGTACGTTCTCCTGAGAAACAGCAACTGTTTTTTCATTACGACAAAGGATCCAGGGCGCAATATGTAGTTGTGGAACTACTCAAAGATTTTAAGGGCGCTATTCAAAGTGATGGATATGGCGCTTACGGGATTTATGAAAAAAAGGAAAATGTTCTTTTATTAGGATGTTGGGCGCATGCCCGCAGAAAATTTGAACAGGCCCTTAAAGATGACCCTCCAAGGGCTGAATATGCATTACAACAAATCGGAAGGCTTTATCAGTTGGAGCGGCAGATGAGCGAAGAAAATCTGAGTAAAGGACAAATAGAAGAGTTACGTAAAAAAGAAGCTTATCCAATCCTGAAGGATTTTGAGAAATGGATGGACCTGAATTACCCGTATGTGTTACCAAAGTCATTAATTGGCAAGGCCATGTCATATGCCTACGGGATATATCAACGGTTGGCCCGTTATGTACTGGACGGCAGATACCGTATCGACAATAATTTGGCGGAAAATGCTGTCAGGCCGATGGCTTTGGGACGTAAGAACTATTTATTTTGTTTGAATCATCAAGCTGCTGAAAGAACTGCCATGATTTATTCTCTGTTGGGTACCTGCAAAATTTGCGGTGTAAATCCATCAATCTGGTTGACTGATGTTTTGAATCGAATACAAGATCATTCAATACTCAAATTGGATGAACTTTTACCTGATAAGTGGAAGCCTGTTTCTAATAGATAACTTTACTTTAAATATCGCCTGTACAACCGCCATACCTGTACGGCATAGAACTGGCATCCTTTACTGGTTTTAAATCCCTGTTTGTTCAATGCTTCCGCAATTTGCACATAGTTTTTCCCTTCTTTTTTCATCATCGAGATAAGAGCTGTCGCACATCGGTTATTTTGATTGTACCGGGCTTTATCCTGATTAGTTTTAACACTTCGTCTGATAGCTTTGCTATGATTATTCAACAGGTTCTCCGGTTTACCCAGTTTTACTCCATTGGCTTTCTTGGCTTTTAATGATTGCC
>NZ_BAAHWU010000127.1:0-1143 GCF_054601275.1 Dysgonomonas reticulitermitis
AACTCAAATGTTTGACATTAAATAAATTCATCGGGATTGGTATGCCCGATGCTTACAAAGTGAGTTAATTTTACTTGCTACGATAGTGAAGAAAAATACCAGATTGACTGCCGTTGCAACAAAGTCATTATGAATTAACAAAAGAGGGTAAAATTTTAGAAGAAATAATAGATATATTATATCAATGATATTATTCCGGAGTAGTTAATGCAATGATTTTCAATCCGCTTTCATCTAAATAATAAAGGAAAACATTATACTGATCCTAATAAACTTCCAAAATAAGATATTATGAATTTTAATGATTTTTATTGGCATGATTCTATTATTAAATCTATTTATATAGATCGTTCAAATCCAGGGAAAAAAGATGAGATTCAACTTGAGGTGGAGTTAATCAATGAAGGTGTTTGTATATTGGTTTTTAAAGATGTTTATTGGTCTTCATTAAATTTGAATTTTGGAATTGTCGCAGAAGAAAGCATTTTAAATGCTAAAATCTTAGAAAAAAATGATGTTGATTTAGCGAATTTCTATTCCAGCTGGAATGGTTTAATGGACAATTTAGATTTAAAAGTTTTCTTGATAGAATTAAATTCTACAGGAAGTACTATAAAGATTATAGCAAAAGATTATGAGTTGATTAATAAGTAAAAAAATACTATAGAGCAAGAACCTGCACAGCTAAGGCAGGCTCTGATTGGGATTATGTTATAAATGGAATAAACAGCCCTGCTGTACTTGAAGATGCAAGTCAAAAACGTATTGAAACGGCAGAGAATATAGAGACAGCCAATGATGTTTTGACAGCTATTACACCTGTTGGTGGAGCGGCCGCAGTTTTTTCAAATGCAGACCAAGGAAATTATCTTGAAGCATTAGCGGCAGTACCTCTAGCCGTCTTAGATTTGGGAACGGGAGGAAAAGGAGGAGCAGCAACAAAAGGAGTTAGTGCTGTAGCGAAAGGAGCTAAAGCTTTAGATAAAGCTGGAGATGCAGCTAAAGTGGTTGGTAAAACAGAAAATGTTTCTAGAGCTGTAAGCAAGTCTAAAACAACAACTACAATTGGAGACAAATTCTCAAAAACGACAAAAACAGTTCCTGGAAAAGGAGGCGGGCAATCTAGAGCAGAGTATGTTGTTA
>NZ_BAAHWU010000128.1:0-1082 GCF_054601275.1 Dysgonomonas reticulitermitis
TCTTCATATACTCTATTAAAATCCAACAATTTTGTCCACATTTTTAGCAAAGCTGTTTATTTTTTTCTCTAGGGTCAAGACATATATATGTCTCCGACCAAGGTATTTTATTTTTTAAGACACTATAGACAGTGCGAAGCATCTTATTAGAAACATTGTTCATAATCAGATAATGGGCTTTGCCCTCGAGTTTCTTTTTCTGGTAATACAACCGGTATTCTTTGTTATACTTTACGGCCGCTTTGGCTCCCATATATAGCAGGGTTTTGAGTTTTTTATCGGCAAAAGGGCTTGTTTTGGATTTACCCACCATCTTTCCCGAAGAATTTGGGAAGGGACAGACTCCGGCGTATGAAGCTGCCTTACGGGCAGAATCAATAACTTCAAAATTACCGGTCTTTATCAGTAAATCCGTAGCTATTACCGGTCCTATGCCTTTTATGCTTGTGATGAGTTGATAGTTATCCCGCATGCAGGGATCAGCCTGTATGAGCTTGTCTATCTCGGCATCGACTTCCGAAATCTCCTTGTTCAAACCCTCTATTACAGATTGTACATGGTTGTGTACGCTAATACTTTGCATAGGCTGGTACCCACACCCTTTGCGGCTGGTTAATAAAGCTTTCCGTGCTTTTACCAACTCCTGCCTGAGTGTATGGAGCCATTGGATTTCCTTGATTGTCTCAGGCCCATAGTTTGCCGCTTTCAGCTTGTCGTTAAAGCGTTCGCCATACTCCCTGAGCCTGAGGGCATCAACCTTGTCGCTCTTCCCTTTAGCAAGCCCCAGGCTATGCCTAACCGTATAGCCCGGTACAAGGCAAATAGTAATGCCTGCCTGATTGCACAAGTATAGGAGCATATCCCCGTATACTCCCGTATGTTCCGCGCACAGGACACTCCCGGAAGGGATCCCTTCTAAAAACTTGGATATGCCCGCAAGATTATTTTTTATGATCCTGCTTGTTGCTTTTCCACTCCCGTCAAAAAAATTCACATCAAATTTTTCCATTGATAAATCTATTCCGTATACTTGCATAATATATTATTTATTATGCTCCGCACCAAAGTGGCTAAAATCGTGA
>NZ_BAAHWU010000129.1:0-1030 GCF_054601275.1 Dysgonomonas reticulitermitis
AGGTCAACCTCCAGGAACGGCCTTTCATCGATCTTGTTTTGCTCCCACAGGGCCAGATGGAACTTGTAAGCGATACCGTTGGTCAGGAGGCAGTATTTGATGCCTGGGTCATAGAGGTATCTTAGCGCCAGCTCGTCATGGTTGGTCAGTTCCTGTTTCCAGTGCTTGCACCGGACAAATATAACAGGCTCCCCCCTGCTGATTACGGCATAATCTACCTTCTCCCCGTTTTTTATATATTCCGGCGCTACTTCCTGCGGGTTGAACACGTCGTAGCCCAGCGCCTGAAGTAAGGGCAGCACAAGCGCCATCTTGGTGGCTTCTTCCGTGTGAAGGCTGCTTTTGAGCTGTCCCACACGCCCGGACAATTGCTTTAAGGTTTCTTTGAAATCCATATAACAAATAAAAAGATATGCCTTTAAATCTAACTGATAACCCGCCCGTTTTTGCCCAGCAGTTCCCTGGCCAGCCGCATGTAATCGGACGAACCCCGGGAATCGGCATCATACTCCAATACCGGCAGGGCATAGCTCTGCGATTCGCTTAGCTTCACATTACGCTGGATGGCCGTAGTGAACACCAGCTCCTGGAAATGGCTCTTTACTTCCTCGTATATCTGGTTGGACAGGCGCAGCCGGGAATCGTACATGGTCAACAGGAAGCCTTCTATTTCCAGCGACGGGTTCAGCTTGTTCTTGATGATCTTGATCGTATTCAGCAGCTTGGTGATGCCTTCCAGCGCAAAATACTCGCACTGTACAGGTATGATAACCGAGCCTGCGGCTGTAAGGGCGTTTACAGTTATCAGCCCTAACGACGGGGAGCAGTCTATCAGGATATAATCGTATTCATCCCGTAGCGGCGATAAGACTTCCCGCAGGCGCATCTCCCGGTTTTCAAGGCTTATCATTTCCAACTCTGCACCGACCAGGTTGATATGCGAGGGCAGGATGTAAAGCCCTGCCGTATCCGTGGTTACGACAGCCTCCTGCGGACAGGGCGCCGCGCCGTTCAGGCACTCATAGATCGA